>SFII01000060.1 GCA_004555335.1 Coriobacteriaceae bacterium
GCGGGGGCATGCTCGTCGGAATAGGTCAAGCGCGCCATGGGCTCTTCGCTTTGGTGGTGATCGACGCAGATGGTATCGCGGGCGTTGGAATGCAGGTACGCCGCATCCAGACCCATGCGATCCACGTTGGGCACGTCGAGGGAGATGAAGGTCCCAACCTGACCCACGTAATCGGCCGCCACCACCATATCGTCGATTCCGGGCAGGAAACGCAAGCCGTAATCGATATGCTCTTCGCGGGCGAGCAGGCAGGTGGCCTTCTTCCCCATCGTCCTTAAGGCATGGCCCAGTGCGACCGCGGAGCCCAGGCAATCGCCGTCGGGGCTGACATGCCCGCAGATCACGAAATCATCGGCAGCCTTGAGCTGGTCGGCGATCTGCTGAAGGCTTGCCGCCTTGGATTCGATCGCCATTATTCCGCACGCTCGGATTCGCGGCGCAGGACGCGCTCGATGCGTTCTGCATGATCGACGCTCTGATCCAGATGGAAGCGCAGCTCGGGCGCCACGCGCCAGGAAAGGCGCTTGGCCATGAGGGAGCGGATCCTGCCCTTGGCGCCTTCGAAGGCAGCGGCGACGGAGTCATAGCTCTTCGCATCGGCGGTGTAGAAGACGTTGCAATAGCTGCGGTCGAAGCTGACCTCGCAGCTGGTAATGGTGACCATGGAAAGTCGGGGGTCGGAGATATCGAAGAGCAGTGCGCTTGCGATTACCACGCGAGCCTGCTCGTTGAGCCTCCTGCTCGAAGAATTCTGCTTCATAAACTTCCTTATCGTTATGCCGGGTTTCCCCGGAAATGCTCATTTCGTAAGAAGATGGATTTGGCGCAGTGGTCAAATCCATCTTCCGGTCAGTTATCTGATTTGCGGACGCTTACGCGGTGCGCTCCACTTCGACCTTCTTGAAGCCTTCGATGAAGTCGCCCACCTTGAGGTCCTGATAGCCATCGATGCCGATACCGCATTCGTAGCCCTGGCGGACGCTCTTGACGTCGTCCTTGAAGCGGCGCAGGCTGCCGATGTTGCCCTCGAAGATAACGGTACCATCGCGGACGATGCGCACGCGGTCGTCGCGGCCGATCTCGCCTTCGGTGATGTAGCAGCCGGCGATGGTGCCCACCTTGGGAACCTTGAAGGTTTCGCGGACTTCGGCGATACCGGTGTCCTGCTCCACGATATCGGGGGAAAGCAGGCCGATACGTGCGGCGTTGATTTCCTCGATAGCCTCGTAGATGACGCGGTACAGGCGGATGTCGACCTTTTCCTTTTCGGCAACGGTGCGGGTCTTGCCCATGGGGCGGACGTTGAAGCCGATGATGATCGCGTCGGATGCGGCAGCCAGGGTGACGTCGGTTTCGGTGATGCCGCCGACTGCAGCATGGATGATGTTGATCTTGACCTCGGACTGGTCCATCTTGCTGAAGGCATCGCGCAGAGCCTCGATGGAGCCCTGGACGTCGGCCTTCACGACCAGGTTCAGGTCGGTCTGCTTGCCTTCTTCCAGGCGATTGAACAGGTCGTCCAGGCTCATATGGCTGCGCTGTTCCTGCTGCTTCAGGCGCTCGCGCAGTGCTCGTTCCTCAGCCAGCTTGCGGGCGTCGCGTTCGTCTTCGAAGACGCGGAACTCGTCACCGGCAGTGGGAATGGAGTTCAGGCCCAGGATCTCGACGGGATCGGAAGGACCTGCGGACTTCATGTGCTCGCCACGGGGACCGATCAGCGCACGCACACGGCCGTAGCTGGTGCCTGCAACCACGGTGTCGCCGGGCTTGAGGGTGCCGCGTGCAACCAGGATGGTGGCAACGGGACCGCGGCCCTTGTCCAGGTTGGATTCGATAACGAAGCCGGATGCCAGCGCGTTGGAGTTGGCCTTCAACTCCAGAACGTCGGCCTGCAGCAGGATGGTTTCCAGCAGTTCGTCCACATTGAGGTTCTGACGTGCGGAAACGTCGACGAACATGTTGGAACCGCCCCATTCTTCAGGGATGACGCCGTATTCGACCAGTTCCTGACGGACGCGGTCGGGGTTTGCACCCGCCTTGTCGATCTTGTTGACAGCGACCACGATGGGCACCTCTGCGGCCTTGGCGTGGTTGATCGCCTCGATGGTCTGGGGCATGACGCCGTCGTCGGCCGCAACGACCAGGACGATGACGTCGGTTACCTGGGCACCGCGGGCGCGCATTGCGGTGAACGCCTCGTGGCCAGGGGTGTCGATGAAGGTGATCTGGCGACCGTCCAGGTTGACCACGGATGCACCGATGTGCTGGGTGATGCCGCCGGCTTCGCCCGCTGCGACGCCAGTGTTGCGGATGGCGTCCAGAAGCGAGGTCTTACCATGGTCGACGTGGCCCATGACGGTGACGACGGGCGGACGCGGGGTGAGGTCTTCTTCCCTGTCGTTGTAGACGACCGCGTACTCTTCTTCGGGGGAGACCACGCGGACCTTGCGGCCCAGGTCGTCGGCGATCAGCTCGACCAGATCGTCGCTCATGCTCTGGGTAAGGGTAAGGACCTGGCCCAGCATGAACAGGCGCTTGATGACTTCGTTGGGTGCGACGTTGAGCAGTTCGGCGAACTTCTGGACGGATGCGCCCTGGGGAATCTGGACTACCGAATCGTCGAGTACCAATTCGGGATCCAGGCCCTTCTGCAGTGCCTCCATCTCGGCGCGTTCGCGGGCTTCGGCCTCGCGCTTCTGCTTGCGCTTCTTGCGGCGGCCTTCGCCCTCATGGCTTGCGGCGGCAACCGCTGCGCGGGCTTCGGCCAGCACCTTGTCTCGCTGGAGCTTTTCGGCCTGGACGGCCATCTGGGCGTAACGGTCCTCGCCGTTCGCCTGCGCGCTTTCCAGTTCCGGCACGTTGGGCTCGAAATCGTGGCCGCCCTTCTTCGCGCCAGCGGGCTTCTGCTTCTTGCCCTTGTTGCCGCGCTGCTGCTGTTCGGCCTTCTTGTGGGCCTTTTCGGCAGCCATGCGCTCCTTCTCGCTTTCGATCTGGGAAAGGAGGGAATTGAACTTGCCGGAAGGCTGGGAGGTCAGGCGGGTAGGCTGGGGCTTGCGGGCGGGCTTGTCGGCCGCCTGCTGCTTTGCGCCCTGCTTGCCGCGGCCGCCATGCAGGCGCTCTTCGACGGCCTGCTTCTTGGCAACTTCCTTGGCTGCGGCCTCCATGCGCTTGCGCGCCTCCGCTTCCTGCTTTTCGCGCTCCAGGCGCTGTGCTTCTGCTTCCAGCTGTGCCTGGAGGCTTGCGAAGGCGGAACGGGGTGCGGGGGCCTTGGGCTTTTCGGAAGCGGGCTTTTCCGCCTCTTCGGACTTGGCACCGCTGTAGCCGCCCTTCTTGGACTGGCGCTTGGCACGCTCTTCTTCGCGCATTGCACGTTCCTTTTCCATGGCAGCGCGACGTTCGGCTTCCTCTTCCGCCTTCTTGGCCTGGGCTTCGGCCTTTTCCTGCGCAAGGGCCTTCGCTTCCTCGTCGTCGATGATGCCCGCCGCTTCCTTGATTTCGGGATCAAGGCTTGCACGGACCTTTTCGACGTCGGCGTCGCTGATAGGGCTTGCGTGGGTCTTAGCGGGGATCTTCAATTCGGCCAAACGCGCCAGCAACTCCTTACTGGGCAAGTTCAGCTCCTTCGCCAGTTCATGTACTCGCATGCTCGGCATTAGGTCTCCTCATCTATTCTTCAACAAGCGCCTGCCGGATGGTTTCGGCAATGCGTTCTTTCTCCTGTGCATCGACCTTCGTTTTCAGCGCATTTTCCAAGCGCTTGGATGCGAAGGCCTTCTTCAAGCATTCGCTTGAGCAGATATATGCACCACGACCAGCTGCACGGCCCGTTGGGTCGTATTGCACCTTCCCTTCGGGGGTACGGACCACGCGATGGAGCGTGGCCTTGCCCTGTTGCGCACCGCATGCGATGCAGGTGCGGATACGCTTCTGGGCCGGTTTGCTGTTGCCGCCGCGCATGGGTGCGCTCCCCTATTCCTCTTCGGAGGCGTGGACGCCGCAGAAACGGCTTCCGGGGCGGGCATGGTTGCGGCAGTGGGTGCCGTCTTCTGCAACATATGCGCAGATGGGATCGTCATCATCTTCGTCGATCAGCAGGTTTTCGGCAGGAGCCTTCTGGTTGCTGGCGAAGTTGGTGGACTTGATGTCGATGCGCCAGCCGGTCAGGCGGGCTGCCAGGCGCGCGTTCTGGCCTTCCTTGCCGATAGCCAGGGAAAGCTGGTCTTCGGGAACGGTGACGATGGCGGTATGGGTCTCGTCGTCGATTTCCACGCAGGTGACCCTTGCGGGGGAAAGCGCGTTCTTGACGTAAGTTGCAGGGTCTTCGGACCACTGGATGACGTCGACGCGTTCGTTACGCAGCTCTTCGACGACCATGCGCACGCGGGAACCCTTAGGGCCGACGCAGGCGCCGACGGGATCGAGGTTGGGCTCGCGGGAGGATACGGCAACCTTGGAACGGGCGCCGGGTTCGCGGGCGATGGACTTGATCTCGACCACGCCGTCGTAGATTTCGGGTACTTCGATTTCGAAGAGACGGCGGATGAGGTCGGGATGGGTACGGGAAACCACGATGGCGGGACGTGCCTGCTCGCCGCGGGCGCGCGCTTCGTCGGAATTGGGGTTGCGCACGTCGATGATCAGGGTCTTCAGACGCTGGTTGTGACGGTAGCGCTCGTTGGCGGGACGCTCGTTGCGGTCGTTTTCGGTGCGCCTTACCTCGTAATGGGGCAGCTCAGCCTCGACGCCATCGCGGATCTTGATGATGGTGAAGTCATTGGTGCCCTGGAGCACGGTACCTGTGATCAGATCGCCGACGCGCTGCTTGAATTCCTCATAGATGGTCTGGCGACCGGCCTCGCGGACAATGGAGCTGATGACGCTCTTGGCGTTCTGGGCAGCGATGCGGCTGACGTCGGCGGGAGTGACGTCGCGCTCGACGTATTCGGGATACTCGCCGGTTTCGTCGTCGGGCTCGCCCTGGCCGACCAGCTCGTACACGTAGATCTTGCCGCTGTTGCGGTCGATAGTGACACGTGCGTCCCACTTAAGGTTCAAGATACGCTCGTAGCTACGGGCAAGGGATGCCTCGAGACGCTCGATCAGATAGAACTCGTCGATCTTGCGTTCGTGAGCCAGAGCCTGAAGGGCGTCGATGAGCTCGGAGCTTGCCATGTCGTTCGTTTCCTTTCCTTATGCGTTGAAGTCAATCGTGCCCTTGACCTTGGCACTCTTGATATTGTCCAAATCAAGCGCGACGGTGGTGCCGTCTTCGGTTTCCACCAACACGCACCCGTCTTCGAATCCACGGAGGGTGCCCCTCCAGCGGGAGCGCCCTTCTTGGGGCTTCACGCAGGTGATGTACACCTTCTCGCCCGCGAAGCGCGCGAAATGCGCGGGGGTGCGCAGGGGCCGGTCGATACCCGGAGAGCTCACTTCCAGCGTGTAGGCTCCCGGGAAGGGATCGAGCGCGTCCATGATGTCGTTGATCCATGCCTGCGCCGACGAAAGCTGGTCGAAGCTGACGCCTTCAGGCGTGTCGATATACACGCGGATGGTAGGCGCCTTCTTGGACCCCACCACTTCCACCGTGACGATTTCCACGTTGCTGTCGGGCGAATCCTTTTCCAAGGCGTCGAGCAGGCTTTGTTCTTTGGCTGTAAGCACGCTTCTCCTTAATTCGGCCTGATAAAAAAGAAAGCGGGCAATGCCCACTTTCCCACGTAACAGTCGAAAGTTTTTCGCGAACATGCCAAAATGGCGGTTCGCAACCTCTGCTATTTAACCACAAAAGAAAGGCGATTGCACGCGGCAATCGCCTGTTCTTGGAATTTTCACACAATGGCTCGGACGTTTACAGGCGGATATACCACAGGTTGTGCATATCCATTGCGTGCTCCAGGCGTTCGAGCACGCGCTGGGGCACTTCCTGCGCAACATTCATGTACACGAGCGCATTCTGCTCTTCGGGCTTGGTGCCGATCTGCATGGTGGTGATGTTGATGCCCTCTTCGCCCAGGATGGTGCCGATGATGCCGATACGTCCCAGCCTGTCTTCGTATTCGAAGATCAGGGAGTGCTTTGCGGGCGCGATGTCGATCTTGTAGCCCAGCAGCGACACGATACGCGGGGTCATGCCCGCCTCGGTGAAGGTGCAGGCCATGGCCAGATCGTCCGCCTGGACCATAACGTAGGAAGCGTATTCGCCGGCATCGGCGGTGGACTGGGATTCGGCGCGGATGCCATGACGGCGTGCCAGCGAGTCGACATTCACGGAAGTGACGCGGATGGACGACTTGTAAGACAGGATGCCGTCGAGCACGCTCGCGGTGAGGATATCGGTATTGCAGCCGGCGATGGTGCCGGCGGTGGTGAGAATCAGCTTGGTGGGGATGTCGCTGCGCAGCTGGGCGAGCGTGTTGCCGATCAGCTTGCATGCGGGCACGTAGGGACCGATCGCATCCACGACTTCGGGAGGCATGGGCGCCAGGTTGAGCGCGGAAGGAACGACCGAACCCTCGAGTCCGTTCATGACGTACTCGGCGATCATCTTGCCCACGCGCAGCTGCGCTTCGCGGGTAGAAGCGCCCAGATGCGGGGTGATGACCACATTGTCGAAGCCATGCAGGGGCGAATCGGTGCAGGGCTCTTCTTCCCACACATCGACGCCGCAGGCGGCGATCTTGCCGGCGGCGATGAAGTCGGCCATGCTCTTGGCATTGACGATGCCACCGCGGGAGGTATCGATCACGATGACGCCGTCCTTCATGGCGGCGAATTCATTGGGGCCGAACATGCCGTAGGTGTCGGGAGTCTTGGGCAGGTGCACCGAAACCACGTCGGCACGGGAGAGCACGTCTTCCACCTCGTCGAAGATGGTGATACCCAGATCGACCGCACGGGCACGGGAGCAGAAGGGGTCATGCGCGATCACGTTCATTCCGAAGGCACGTGCGCGCTCCGCCACAAGGCAGCCCACACGGCCCAAGCCGAAGATGCCCAGGGTCTTGCCGTACAGCTCGACGCCCTCGAAATCCGAACGGCGCCATTCATGCGCCTTCATGGATGCATGGGCCTGGGGGATCTTGCGTGCAGCTGCCAGCATGAGCGCGAAGGCCTGCTCTGCAGCGGAGATGATATTGGAAGCGGGTGCATTGCACACGATGATGCCGCGCTCGGTTGCGGCGGCAAGGTCGATGTTGTCGACGCTCACGCCGGCACGGCCCACGATGCGCAGCTTGGTTGCAGCGGTGAGCACTTCCCTATCAACGGCGGTGCCACTACGGACGATGAGGGCATGGTAGCCCGGAATGGCCTTCACCAGGTCTTCGTGGGAGATTTCCAAACGTACGTCAACCTGATAGCCTGCATCGCGCAGCATGGCGATTGCTTCAGGAGCGATCTTGTCGGTAACCAGGATCTTCTTGGACATGAGTCCCTCTCTATCCGGATGCGCGCAAGCGCGGGGTCGATTCCAAAACATTGTAATGGTAGCGCAGAAACCGCCGTAAAACGCACATCTGGGAAAAGTGCACGAAAAGAGCCGGCAAGCCGTTGGAAACAAATGCCCCTAAGCCAGGTCGAGCAGGCTGGAGACGTATTCCACATCCATCTTGGCTCCCGGGAACCATACTTCTTCGCCGATGGCCCCTTGCCACAAGAGCATCCCCAAACCGGGCACGGTGTTCAGGCCCATCGCACGGGCGTCTTCGATCATCTTGGTGCAAAGCGGGTTATACACGATATCGGCCACGGTCATGCCAGGGTGCATCAGGCTCTGGGGAACCAGGCTCCCCTGGGTATCGGGGGCCATGCCCACCTTCGTGCAGTTCACGACGATGTCGCAGAGCGCGCATTCACGCTCGAACAGCGCCTCGTCTTCGATATCGAGCACGCTCACGGGCACCCCGCAGGTTTCGAAAACAAGGCGCGCACGTTCTTCGGCTGCCCGGAAGTTGGCACCGCGGCGATTCATCACGCTCACATGGGAAGCACCCTCGAGCGCAGCCTGCACGAACACGGCAGACCCGGCACCGCCGGCACCCAGAACCAGAACGCGCTTGCCCTGCACTTCGAACGAGTGCTCGCGGCAATTCTGCCAAAAGCCCCGACCGTCGGTATTATCGCCGAAGGCCACCCCGTCGCGGATTGCCACGGTATTGACTGCACCGATCAAACGCGCGGCATCGGAAAGCTCGTCCATGTATTCCATGATGGCCTGCTTGAGCGGCATGGTCACGTTGTAGCCCGCAAGGCCCATCTGCTTGAGCGCAGGGGCTACGGTCGGCAGGGTTTCCAGCGTGACATCGAAGGCAAGATAGACAGCATCGATGCCCAGACGGGAAAACGA
>SFII01000061.1 GCA_004555335.1 Coriobacteriaceae bacterium
ATTGGTGTTGTACAGGGAGCTGGAAATGACATCGGAGATACCGGTGCCCTTACCGGAATGGAGCATGATGAACGCAATCAGACCGATGCCGGATGCAACCAGCAGGATAAGGAAGACAATAACCAAAGCCGTCAATTTAATCTCTTTCTAACTTGCAAAAAAGTTGAGCTTGCAGACTAATCCACAAGCTCAATATTATATATGCTCCGATGCACGTTACAAGAAAAATGCATACGAAAGGCAAGAACTAGAGGCAAGCCTCCACAAGTTTGACGAAATCGTCTGCTTTAAGAGCAGCTCCACCGATCAGACCGCCGTCGATGTCCTCCATGGCGATGAGTCCTTCGACATTCGCGGGCTTCATCGAGCCACCGTACAGGATGCGGATGGCATCTGCAGTGTCGGCGCCGAATTCTTCGGCAATGGATGCGCGGATGGCTCCGCAGGCTTCTTCCGCCTGTTCGGGGGTTGCCGTGCGACCGGTACCGATGGCCCAAATGGGTTCGTAGGCTACGACGCACTTCTTCACCTCAGCAGGTTCCAGACCCGCGAAGGCAGCGCTTACCTGCTTGGTGATGAATTCGATGTAGTCGCCGGAGTCGCGCACGCCAAGGGATTCGCCGCAGCAGACGATGGGGGTCATATGGGCGGCAAGCAGGGCCTTGACCTTCTTGTTCACGTCCATGTCGGTTTCACCGAAATAGCCGCGACGCTCGGAATGACCGATGATGCAGTGGGTGGCACCGACCGCCTGCAGCATGGGGATGCTGATTTCGCCGGTGAAGGCGCCGGAAGCCTCCCAATGGCAGTTCTGGCCGCCGACCTTGACCACTTCTTCCCTACGGTCGAACTCCAGAACGGAATACACCGCTTTGATATCGATTGCAGGAGGGCACAGCACGACTTCGACGTCTTCCCACCTCTCGTCGTACCTATTGGAAAGCTGCTGGGCCAAAACCACGGATTCAGCCCAATTGTTGTTCATCTTCCAATTGCCCGCCATCATGGGTTTGCGCATGTGAGACTCCTTACCTGAGTGCTTCGACGCCGGGAAGTGCGCAGCCTTGGACCAATTCCATGGATGCACCGCCGCCGGTGGAGATGAAGGTCATCTTGTCTGCCAGACCGAACTTATTCACTGCGGCAACGCTGTCGCCACCGCCGATGATGGTATCGGCCTCGGCATTATCTGCGACCGCCTGGGCTACAACACGGGTGCTTTCCTCAAAGGCCTTCATCTCGAACACGCCCATGGGGCCGTTCCAGAATACGCTTGCGGCGTTGGCGATTTCGGCAGCATATGCAGCTGCGGTCTCGGGACCGATGCCCATTCCGGTCATATCGTCGGGCATGTCGCTTGCAGGAACCACCTTATTGGGCGCATCCTCGCCGAAGTAGTCGGCTACGACCACGTCGGTGGGGATCATCATCTTGACGCCCTTTGCCTTGGCCTTCTCGAGCATCTGCCCGGCGCGTTCCGCCCAATCCTCTTCCTTCAGGCTGGTGCCTACGGTGTAGCCCTGGGACATGAGGAAGGTGTAGCTCATTCCGCCGCCGATCAGCAGCACGTCTGCCTTGTCGATGAGCGCATCGATGACGCCCACCTTGTCGGAGACCTTGGATCCGCCCAGGATGGCGACGAAGGGGCGCTTGGGATTATCGAGCATACCGGTGAGGGTCTCCACCTCGTTGCTGAGCAGGTATCCGGCATAGGCGGGAAGCAGTGCGGCAACGCCCGCGGTGGACGCATGCGCCCTGTGGGCGGTACCGAATGCGTCGTTGACATACACATCGCCCAGGGCAGCCAGCTCCTGGCAGAATTCGGGATCGTTCTTCTTCTCGCGCTTGTCGAAACGCAGGTTTTCCAGCAGCACGATGTCGCCTTCGGCCATTGCGGCAACCGCAGCCTGCGCGTTGGGGCCCACGGTGTCGGTTGCGAAGACCACGGGCTTGCCCAGAAGCTCTGCCAGACGGTCGGCAACGGGCTTGAGAGTGAACTTCACCTCATAGCCGGTGCCTGCAGGGCGGCCCAGGTGGCTCATGAGGATGAGCTTGGCACCCTGCTCGAGCAGCTTGTTGATGGTGGGAAGCGCACGGAGGATACGGGTATCGTCGGTAACCACGCCATCCGCGATGGGCACATTGAAGTCGACGCGGACCAGGACGCGCTTGCCTGCGACATCCGCCTGATCGATGGTTTTGATCTCAGCCATTTCCATCCTTTCTGGATAAAGGGCTCAAGCCGGTTATTAAGAAGCCCCAGAGGGCGCATGGCCGTGGGGCTTCGTGAAATCAGATTAATGTGCACGCATAGTGCATTAGAGCATGATCTTCGCCAGGTCCTTGACGCGGTTGGAGTAACCCCACTCGTTGTCATACCAGGAAACGCACTTGACCATGTCGTTCTTCTCGCCCATGACCATGGTCAGGCCGGAGTCGAAGATGGAGGAGTGGTCGTTGCCCACGATGTCGATGGAGACGATGGGATCCTCGGTGTATTCCAGGATGCCCTTCAGGGGGCCTTCGGCAGCTTCCTTCATGGCAGCGTTGATTTCTTCCTTGGTTACCTCGCGCTCGAGCTCGACGGTGAGGTCGACCATGGATCCGTCGGGGGTGGGAACGCGGGTTGCGAAGCCGTCCAGCTTACCCTTCAGCTCGGGCAGGACCAGGGCGACCGCACGGGCGGCACCGGTGGTGGTGGGGATCATGGAAACGGCTGCGGCGCGTGCGCGGCGCAGGTCCTTGTGGGGCAGGTCCAGGATCTTCTGGTCGTTGGTGTAAGCGTGGATGGTGTTCATGTAACCGCGCTTGATGCCGAAGTTGTCCATCAGCACCTTGGCGAAGGGAGCCAGGCAGTTGGTGGTGCAGGAAGCGTTGGATACGATGTGATGCTCGTCCTTGTTGTACAGGTGATCGTTCACGCCCATGACGATGGTGATGTCCTCGCCCTTAGCGGGGCAGGTGATGATGACCTTCTTGGCGCCCGCCTCGATGTGCTTGGAAGCCAGCTCGCCGGTCTTGAAGATACCGGTGGACTCGACGACGATGTCGACGCCCAGCTCGCCCCAGGGCAGGTTGGAGGGTTCGCGCTCGGAGAGAACCTTGACCTCGCGGCCGTCGGCGATGAAGCCGCCTTCGACAACCTCGACCTGGTCGAATGCACGGCCATGGACGGAATCGTACTTCAGGAGGTGGGCCATGGTTGCTACGTCGCCAAGGTCGTTAACGGCAACAACTTCGAGCTCGGGGTCGTTAGCCATCGCACGATACACGAGACGGCCGATGCGGCCGAAACCGTTGATGCCAACTTTGATGGTCATAAGTACTCCTTTCGGGAATTAGCACAGTAGCGCCATTACTATATCACTTTACGCACGCCAACTGGATTTTTACGAAAACAGGTGTCTAATATTCAGACTTCAGGTCTATCTGCTCCGCCATCTGCTCGATTCGACGCGCCCGATGCGCAATCGCCGACTTGGAAAGCGGAGGATCGGCAAGCTCCCCCAATTCCCGCAAGGTGGATTCGGGATTGGCCTTACGCAAGAGCACGTATTCCTGGAGCGCCGGGGGCAGGCCGCCGATTCCGTACCATCCCACCACCTTATCGATGGCGCTTCGCTGGGACGCGCTTGCATCCCATGCCTTCATGGTATTGGCAACCTCGGCGTTCATCTGCCGGTTCACGTCGTTGCGCACGCTCCGCAGAAGGATTTCCTGCTCCAATTCCAAAGCGCACTTATGCGCACCGACCAGGGCCAGGAAATCGCAGATATCGCTACCGCTCTTCATATAGATGATGTAGTTGTTCCTGCGGGTGGTGAAACGCGCATGCACCCCTCGCGACTGCAGCAAGTCCACAAGATCGCGCGCCAGCTCTTCGGTTTCTACGGTGAGTTCGAAGTGGAAATCGCCCTTCAGGTTGGAAATGAAGCCGCAACCTAGGAAGATGCCGCGCAGGTAGGCCTCCTGGCAGCAATGCTTGCGCACGATCTGGGAGTCGACGCCGCGGATGAAGCCGCCATCGCCGATGACACCCAACTCGCGCAGGGCTTCGGGCAGGCCGGGCTGCATGGGAACGCGCACCAGGACATTGGGTGTCTTATGGAGCACGTTGCGCCTGACGACGGTTTCGGGCTTCAGATGATAGAGCTCGCTGAGCAGCGTGTAGGCGATGCGGGCGGCCACGAACGATTCCGTGACCACTTCCAGGCGCATGGAACCCTTACCCAGAAGATAGACGGAACCTTCGATCCTTATGATGGCCGCAAGCAGGGCCCGCTGGCAATGGGAGCAGACCGGCTCGATGAGGGAGAGCTCTTCCTTTACTTCAACGGTGAAGGACAAAACCTGAGCACCTCCGTAAACGCCTCGCGCAGGGCTTCGGGATCATGCCAAGTAGGCTTGTCGTGATCCACCAGATCCTTCACTATCACCCGGGCACCGCTCTGATCGATGCGCAGTGCGGATTCGTAATCGATCCTGACCGGACGGATTCCCGTCTGGCCGATATAGCCGGTGTCGTAGGGGTCTTCAACCGCCACGCGGGGAAGGGGATACAAGCCCCCCACCGAATGGATGAGCACGAAATCGATCAGACCCGCCATGCCATGACGATAGAGCGCATTCACATGGTCTTCGGCGGTCATACCCAGGGTCTCGCCCTGCATGTCGGCCAGGCCGCACACGAACAGCACCTTGCCGCGCGAAGCCTTGATCGCATCGATCACCCCGGGGACCAGCAGGTTGGGGATGATGCTCGTGAACAGCGAGCCAGGGCCCAGCACGATAAGGTCCGCCTCGCAAATGGCCTTGATGGCGGCAGGATACGGGGTTGCCGGCTGCTCTTCGTTGAGCCAGACGGTTTCGAGCGCACAACGGGAATGCGAGAGCCTGGATTGGCCTTGCACCACCTTGCCTTCGAGCGTCCTGCCCGCAAGCGTGATCTTGTCGAGCGTGGAAGGATGGACCTCGCCCCGGGCATGGAGCAGGTTCTCGCAGATCTTGATTGCCTCGGGGAAGGAATCCGTCGCGTACTCCAACGCGGTGAGCAGAAGGTTTCCCAGAGTGTGGTCGTTTGCGAACTCGAAACGGTACTTGAAGGCCTTGGCCATGGGGTCGTCGGGGTCTGCGGCGAAGGCGGCAAGGCACTTGCGCACATCGCCCGGAGGCGTGGCGCCGGCTTCCTGGCGCAGGATGCCGGTCGATCCCCCATCGTCGGCCATGGCCACCACCGCCGAGGTCTCGATGCCCAGCGAGAGCAGGGTGCGGATGGAAACGGGCGCACCCGTGCCGCCGCCGATGACGACCGCCTTGGGGGCGGCAGCGGAGCTGACCACAGGAAGCGCATCGCGCAGGGCGGCAAAAGCCTGAGTCTGGGAGCAGTCGGTTTTTATCGGAACGTGCTTCTTCGATCTGAACATGGCCTTACGCATCCTTTCGCTTGGTATCGGCACGCGAAAGGTCGCGATGGGTCGTGGTAACGCAGTAGCCCAGTTCGCGCAGGAACTTGCCGGTCTCGACCGCGATGGCGACGCTGCGGTGCTGGCCGCCCGTGCATCCCACGGCGATGATGAGGTTGGTCTTGCCCTCGTTCACGTAACCGGGCATGACGCACTGGAGCAGCTGCTGCCAGCAGGAAAGGAATTCCTGGGTTTCGCTGCGGGATATCACGAAATCGCTCACCTTGGGATCGAGCCCGGTCAGATGGCGCATTTCGGGGTCGTAATAGGGATTCGGGAGGAAGCGCACGTCGATCACGATATCGGCATCGAGCGCGGCACCGTGCTTGAAGCCGAAGGAATACACGTATACATCCAAGCCCTCCTGCGCGGTCTTGCCGCTGAACAGGTCCTGGATGGTCTGGCGCAGGGCGATGGGCTTGCGGTCGGTGGTATCGATGATGTGGTCTGCGGCATTGCGCAGCTTGGAGAGCATCTTGCGTTCCTTGGCGATTGCCTGGGATACCGTCATCTGGGTGCCGATGGAAAGCGGATGGCGGCGGCGCGTCGCCTTGTAGCGGGCAAGCAGCTCTTCATCGCTCGCGTCCAAGAAGACGATGCGGTACGCGATCCCGCGGTCCTTCAGCTGCAGCAGGACGTTATTCAGATCGCCCAGCGTGCTGAAGTTGCGCGAGTCGCAAACCACGGCGAGCCTGCGCAGTTCGCCTTCGGATTCGGGGATATCCTGCGAATCCACCAGGGAAAGCAGAAGCGAGGGCGGGAGGTTGTCGATGCAGAAGAATCCCAGGTCTTCGAAAGTGTGCATCGCTTCGGTGCGTCCGGCACCGCTCATTCCGGTGATGATGGCCAAATCTGTCATTAATGCGCTCTTCCTAGCATTCATCGAGCGCCGTTTCGGATCGGCTTTCGGCATCATCGGGACAGCCGGCCAGGGCGCTCCTTTCATTCCTCGCAACATTATACTGTTCCAGAACCCGATACAGTTCTTCGGCTACCTCGTCTGGCAGAACCTTCGCATCTTTTATCTCCTGCAAGCTCGCACCGCGCAGCTTCTTGAAGCTTTTGAAGTGCTTGAGCAGGGCTTTCTTACGGACCGGCCCCATGCCCACCACCTCATCCAAGATGCTAGCGGTCATGCCCTTCCCTCGCAGCTCGCGATGGAAGGTGATGGCGAAGCGATGCGCCTCGTCGCGTACCTGTTTGACAAGGTAGAGGGATGCCGAACCCGAAGGCAGCACGACCGGCCCGCTTTCCTGCCAAGGCACGAACAGCTCCTCGTCCCTTTTCGCCAGGCCGCACAGGTCGATGCCCGTCACACCCATCCGGTCGAACATGTCCATAACCGCGGAAAGCTGGGGCTTGCCGCCGTCGAGGATTATCAGGTCGGGTTTCTTGCCGAAGGACTCGTCTTCCAAACGTTCCTTGGAGTAACGGCGCGACATGACCTCCTGCATGCTCAGGAAGTCGTTGGCTTCCTCGAGGGGCGTCTTGATCTTGAAGCGGCGGTACTGGTTCTTGTCGGGCTTGCCGTTGGTGAACACCACCATGGAAGCGACCGTGTAGCTGCCGTGGATGGTGGAGATGTCGAAGCATTCGATGCGCATGGGCGGCTTTTCCAAGGCAAGCGCGCTTTCCAGCTGCAGCAGCGCCTCGTTGATGCGCTTGTCTTCGTAATTGGTCCGCACCATATACCGCATAAGCGTGTGCTTCGCGTTCACCTGCGCCATTTCCAAGAGCTGGCGCTTCTCCCCCCTCGCCGGCACATGCAGGCGCACGCGCGCGCCGTGCTTGCTCGCAAGCTTTTCGGAAAGCCAATCCTCCATGGCGGGGGCATCTTCGGGCATTGCATGAAGGATGAGCTCGTGGGGGATCGACGTGGTGGAATCGTAGTAGCGGAACAGGAAGTTGCGCATCAGGTCCTGGTCGGGCAGGTCCATGCCCTTGTTCAGCACGAATTCGTTGCCGTTGATCACGCGGCCCTCGCGGACCATGAGCACATGTGCGCCGGCGATGGTTTCCTCTCGGTAGAAGCCGATCACATCGGCGTCCAGGCTCCGGCTGGTCACCGCATGCTGCTTGGCATCGAGTCCCTGGATGGTCTCGATGCGCGCCTTGATCCTGCCGGCCCGCTCGAAATCAAGATCGGCTGCCGCCTCGCGCATGTCCTCGGTCAGTTCCTCTATGAACTCGCTGTGGTTGCCCCGGAGGAATCGCCCCACGCGCTCCACATTCTTACGGTATTCCTCCGGCGTGATCTTCCCGCAGCATGCTCCGGGGCCGATGCCCACATGGCAGTCGAAGCACTGCTTGGTGTCGCCGCGGAGGAACCACGAGGCGGGATCCTTTTCGAGAGCGCGGGTCATCTGGCGCCAATCGGCGCAGCTTGCGGCGCAGATGGGGACGATCTTGCGCGCGATCTCGATCAGCTTGCGCGCCGCACGGCTGTCGGTATAGGGCCCGAAATACTGCGTATCGGGCCGGTGCTTCTCGCGGGTATATTTGATGGCGGGAAAAACATCGCCTTTGGTAAGCGCGATGAAAGGATAGCTCTTGTCGTCTTTGAAATCCGCATTGAAGTACGGTGAGTACTGGTTGATCAGGTTCTTTTCCAGGACGAGGCTCTCATATTCGTTCTTCGCAACGATGTATTCGAAGGAATCTATCTGCTCCACCAGCAAGGGTATCTTCGCGCGGTCGTCCTGGAAGTTGACATACTGGCGCATACGGGCGCGAAGCTGCTTCGCCTTGCCCACATATATCACCTGGCCAGCGGCATCTTTCCACAGGTAAACGCCCGGAAGCATGGGAACATCGGCTAATTCGCGCTTTATCCTGGCGATTTTCTCCGTTTCGTTTAACACTTTGTTTCATTCCCCA
>SFII01000062.1 GCA_004555335.1 Coriobacteriaceae bacterium
GGCAGAGCTTGGGGAAATAGGTCTTCTCGCGAAGGAATTCGGTATCGATTGCCAGGATGGGCGATTTAAGCGCACGTTTTACAAATGATTTCAGATCTGCTTGGTTGTCGATATACACGGGTAAAATCCTTATTGGGTACAATAATTGCGGCAAACTATCTTACCAATGAAAGGCCTCTTGTGAAACTCCTCGTATTCATCAACCTCGCATCCGGCCTGGCAGACGGTTCCAGCTACGACTTCATCCGCAGCTTCGCACAGGCGGGGGATGAAGTGGTTATCCGTTACGCGGCTCCGGGATGCGAATTCACCGCCCTGCTCGAAGACGCGGAATCCTTCGACGCGGTCGTGGCAAGCGGTGGGGACGGCACGGTCGCAACCGTGCTGTACGCCCTGCGCAACACGGGCATCCCCGTGCTCCCCTTCCCAGCAGGTACCGCCAACCTGCTCACGCAGAACCTGTACTCCCCCATCGACGCACCGGCCCTCGCCCATCTGGTAAGAGAAGGCAGGCGCCTCGACTGCGACATCTGCGAACTTGAAATCGGCGACTTCCGCACAGGATTCACCATGATGGCAGGCTGCGGATACGATGCGAGGATCATGTACGATGCGGCTTCATCGAAGAAATACCTGGGGCAATTGGCCTACTTCTATTCGGCCCTCACCAATCCGACCCCCCAGGTTTCCAATTTCAAGATCGACATCGACGGCAGGCATATCGAATGCACGGGCATCTGCGCCCTGCTGATCAACTTCAGCAAGATCAACGCCGATTTATCACTGCAGCCTACGGCATCCCCGTGCGATGGCACGCTCGATTTGATGGTAGTCACCACCGAAACCGCGCTCCAACTGCTCCCCACCGTCGCGGCAGTATCCCTCAATCCCGCCTTCGACCTGAAACGCGATAGCAAGGCGCTCACCTACTATCACGGAAAGGAAATCCGGGTGGAAGCAGACCCGCCCATGTACATCCAGTACGATGGCGAACCGCTCGACCTGACCACGCCTTTCACTGCCCGCGTGCTTCCGGGTGCATCAAGGCTGATCATGGGCGACGAAGCCTACAACGAGTTCACTTCCAAAGCCAAGTACTCGGTCGACCACGGATAATCTGCACGTCTCAGCCCCCTGCGATAGAAAAGGCCCGCAAGCAAACGAAAACCCCGTTCGTAACGAACGGGGTTTTCCATGAAAGTGCCGGTTACTTCCCATCGTGTCCCGAAAGGCGCGCATGCGCTCCGGCTTGGGCAGCCTGGGTGGCATGCATGTCTTTTATCTGGTCGGAATCCATCCATTCGGCGGAAGCCTGATGGGCCATGGTCCAGTCGGTGTAGCGCCTCTTGTAGACCAGCTGGATGATCTCCAAGATGACGGAGAACACCATGGCAAAGTAGACCATCAGCTTTTCCATGTGCATATCGAGCACTTCGATGCCGGTGGTGATACCCAAGCCATCCAGAACCAGCAGCACGCCGATGGCGGCGATGAACACCAGGGCCAAGATCTTCATCTCGACATTCTGATTGATGAAGTTGCTGATGAAGTCGATGAACACCATCATGATGACGATCGCGATCATCACCGCCAGGATCATGATGATCAGGTGGTTCGCCATACCCACAGCCGTGATAACCGAGTCGATGCTGAACACCAAGTCCATGACCATGATGGTACCGACCGCCTGGGGAAGCGTGAGCTTGCCGCTGGACTTCTTGTCGTCCTTCGCAGAATGCTCTTCCTTCAGCTCCTTCAGCTTGACCATGCCCACAAGCTCATCGATGCCCTTGTAGAGCAGATAGGCACCGCCCACAAACAAGACCAGATCGCGCACGGCGAAGCCATGGCTATAGAAGCCCAGGTCGATGGTGAACAGCGGCTTGACCATATGCACCAGATACGATGCAACCGAAAGGAAGGCGACCCTCATCACCAAGGCGCCGATCAGGCCCGCCCTGCGGCCGATGTGCTGCTTTTCTTCGGGCAGCCTGCCGGTAGTAAGCGCGATGAAGACGATGTTATCCACGCCCAGGACGATCTCCAAGAATGTGAGCGTCACCAAGCTGATCCACGCTTCAGGCGTTGCGAAGAACGAAAGATCCAATTCAACCACTCCTTCATACAAAAAAAGACTCAGGCGCCCTTTTCCAAGGACACCTGAGTCTCGCAATTCAAGACACGCCAGGCCGAAGACGGCCGGGACTGTTGACGCATCACAGCATACAAGCTGCCTGCTACTCCCTCGTAGGTTTGATGCATCCTAACACGCGGCATACCAGTGCGCAATGCTATACTCGTGCAATTGCGCGAAACAAATAGGAGAGGCATATGACCGACCATTCCAAGCGAAATAAAAAAGACCCCGCCACCAGCAAAGGCAAGCTCAAGACGGTCCGTCAAGGCGAAATCAACTACATCGATGCCAGCTCGCTTTCCCGCTCGCTGACCATGCCGAAGAAGAATTACCCCATCATGCTCGCCATCCTGGCTGTTGCCGTTGTGGCTGCATGCGGGCTGGGCTTCGCCATCAACTACAATATCGTCCACGGCGAGGACCGCCTGAAGGCCCAGGTCCTGGAAATCGCAAACCGCGGCGTTGATACGGAAGTGCCCAAACTCACCGACTTCGTCGACTATTCCGATGCGGACTTCGCCCCGTACATGGAATCCGCGGGATATGCCTACGTGGACATGAACGAAATCAACAAATCCCCCGACTTCACCATCGACTACTTCAAGCTGCCGAGCGATATGAGCGTGGAAGAAGCCGAAGGCGCCTACACCAACGGCATTTCCAGCTTGGACACCGAAACCGCCGTGAAGCTGCTCAGCGGATCCTGGCGCCTCACCGTTAACCGTGCGGGCGGATTCAGCTACAACATCCGCTATGCCGATTTCGAATCCGATAACCCTAATTCAGCCATCCAAAAGGCCATGGAAGAACAGGGTCTTGCAGACACCACCCTCACCGAAAGCGGCAAGGACCGCACGGGAAACCAGTTCCAGAGCGGCGAGGTGGAAATCGACGGCTATCACTACACCTGGACGGTTTCCGTCTGCAAGCTGAAGGATGCCTACCGGGTTTCCGGCATCCCCGGCTCTTCCCAGTACGTGGGAGTACGTTTGAACTACGACCGCAGCGCACAGTAAGTGCGGCACCGCGAAAAGGCGCTGAAGGGTACCCGAAAAGATCCAGTAAATGGAGAACGAACCGCAAGGTTCTTCCAGCTTCCAACCCCGGTCCCAAAACCCACCCATATCCTGAATGCAAACAGGGGTTCCGACGAGTCGGAACCCCTGTTCTTCTTCGAGAACGGCTTTATCTATCCGCGGGATGCGATGGACGCGGGTATTCCACCTGGTCAAAGCCGCCATTCATGAGGCTGATGCATGCCCCGCCGCGACGAAACCGGCTTCGCATCGCGCGAAGCCCGCACCCGACGATACCGAAAACGAGCTGCTAGCCTTTAAGGTCGACGTTCTTGGTATCGGTGATGAGCATGTGGCCGGGAGCATGGGTGATGGCGAAGGCGGGACGCGACTGCATCACGACGCTCTGGGGGGTTACGCCGCATGCCCAGAAAACCGGGACCTCGCCGGGATAGATGTCCACCGGATCGCCGAATTCCGGCTTGTCGATATCCTTCACGCCGATCACGCTGGGGTCGCCGATGTGCATGGGCGCACCATGCACCTTGGGGATGGCGCCCGAAATCTGAACGGCCTTCACGATTTGATCGTAGGGAATGGGACGCATGGACATGACCATATTGCCCGACATGCTCCCTGCGGGCACGCATTCCACGCCGGTCAGGTACATGGGAACATTCCTGCCCATGGTGTTGTGGCGCATTTCGATGCCCGCTTCGATCAACTCGCTCTCAAAGCTGAACGAGCATCCGATGACGAAGGAGACCAGATCGTCGCGCTGTTCGAAGTATTCGCTCACGTCGGTCACCTCCTTCACCAGCTCGCCGTTTTCGTAGATGCGGTAACGGGGGAAGTCGGTGGCGATGTCGCAATCCCGGGCGCAGATCTTCGCCATGCGCTCCCCTACATCGGTTACCTCCAAAAGGGGGCAGGACTTGGGGTTGCGCTGGGCGAACAGCAGGAAATCGAATGCGTCTTCCTTGGGGAGGATGATCAGGTTCGCCTGGGCATAGCCGGGGCACAAACCGCTGGTGGGAGCCGCGAATTCCCCCTTGCGGATGATCTTGCGTGCCTCGACCGGGCTGGCGGCGAGCATGCGCTCCCAAACGTCCTGGTCAACGCCCTCGGGCTTGAGCAGCTTGTCTTGCATTGGTATCACGCTCCTATACTTCCCCGCGCAGGAACTTCTCGATGAAGCCGGTGTCGGCCATTCCCTTGCAAAAAGTCTCGTTTTCCATGATTGCGTACTGGAAGTCGAGGTTGGTGGAAACGCCCACCACGACCATTTCTTCCAGGGCGGTGCGCATCTTTGCGATAGCCTCGGTGCGGTCGCGTCCGTGGACGATGATCTTGGCGATCATCGAATCGTAATACGGGGTGATCTCGAAGCCGTCATAGGTCGCGGTATCCACGCGCACGCCGTTTCCACCTGGGAAATGGGTCTGCGTGATAATGCCCGGGCTGGGCATGAAGCCCTTTTCGGGCATTTCGGCATTCACCCTGCATTCGATTGCATGGCCATGGAGCACGATATCGTCCTGGGAGAAACTCAAGGGTTCGCCGGCGGCAACGCGGATCATCTCGCACATCAGGTCGGTGTGCGTGACCATTTCGGTGACGCAATGCTCCACCTGGATACGCGTATTCATTTCCATGAAGTAGTAATTCTGGGCGGCGTCCATGAGGAACTCGATGGTGCCGGCACTGGTATAGCCGACCGCTCGTGCGGCCTTCACCGCATCGTCCATCATCTGCTTGCGCACGGCCTCGTCCAAAACCGGACAGGGGCTTTCCTCGATCATCTTCTGATGGTTGCGCTGCACGGAGCAATCGCGCTCGCCCAAGGCGACCACATTGCCGTGCTCATCGGCGATGATCTGCACTTCGACGTGACGGGGATTCTGCACGAATCGCTCCATATACATGGTGTTATCACCGAAGGCGTTCTGGCTTTCCCTCTGGGCGATGTTGAACTGGTCGATGAAGTCCGCCTCGCACGTGGAAACCCTCATGCCCTTGCCGCCACCGCCGGAAGAGGCCTTGATCATGATGGGCCAGCCGATTTCACGCGCCTCCAAAAGCGCCGCCTCGGCATCGTGCACTCCCCTGGCGCTACCGGGTACTACGGGCACGCCCGCATCCATCATGGTGCGGCGCGCCTGGCTCTTGTTGCCCATGCGGTCGATCACTTCGGGCGAAGGGCCGATCCAGGCAATCCCGTTTTCGACGCAGAGCTTTGCGAAGGTGGAGTTCTCGGAAAGGAAGCCGTAGCCAGGATGGATGGCGTCGGCACCCTTGCCTTTCGCCGCCTGCAGGATGGCAGTGGTATTCAGATAGGAATCACGGGCAGCCGCAGGACCGATGCATACCGCCTCATCGGCAAGATAGGTATGCAGGGAATTGCGGTCGGCGGTGCTGTAGACCGCAACCGTCTTGATTCCCAGCGCGCGGCACGCGCGGATGATTCGAACGGCGATTTCGCCTCTATTGGCAATCAGTATCTTCTTGAACATCTGGCACTTCCAAAAAAGTCATCGGGTTGGGAATTAGGCATTCGCAACGCCGGAAGCGCTCAGGCGGAACAGAGGCTGCTCGAATTCCACCTGGGAGCCGTTGGCGACCAGGATCTCGGAAACGATGCCGGGTGCCGGAGCGGTAATCTCGTACATCATCTTCATGGCCTCGACGATGGCGAGGGTCTGGCCGCTCAGCACTTCCTGGCCCACGGTGACGAAGGGCTCTTCGTCGGGACTGGGCGCCGCATAGAAGGTGCCCACCATGGGGCTGTTCACAGCGATGACGCTTTCGTCTGCGGATGCATCCCCGCCTGCGGTGATGCCGTTGGAAGAATCGCGGATGTTCAGCAACTCGCCGACGCGTTCCGCCATCAGGGGCAGGTTGCTGGGCGCCAAGGATGCATGGGCGCGTTCGCGTTCGAGCTCGATCTTCGTGTCGCCTTCGGTTATGCGAAGCGCGGTCAGGTCGCCTTCGTCCATAATCGCGAGGAGTTCCTTGATGCTTGCGGTATCCATGTGTTCAGCTCCTTAATCCATGATCCAAAGCTTCTGGGTACTTGAAGATTTTGCCTGCGCTTCCAGGATGGGCGTCAGGCGGCGCGCGGTGCGCCTGGGCGAAACCCCGCCGTAGCAGGGACGTTTGACCAGTTTTTCCCAGCTGGCAACCCGGCGCGCTTCCTCGCGCAAGAGCGCTTGGGCTTCCTGTACGGAAACCATCGAGAAGCGGATCTTCCTGCCGGGCTGGCACTGGACCAGCTTGGGAATATCGACCGTGCACACCGTTGCGATCTTGGCGTAGCCGCCGGTGGTCTGCCGGTCTGCCAGCATGACGATGGGCCTGCCGTGGCTGGGAATCTGCACGGCGCCCAAGGCGATTCCGTCGGAGATGATGTCCGACCCGTGGATGGTCTCGATTTCCGGGCCATCCAGACGGAATCCCATGCGGTCGGATTTGGATGTGGTGGTGAAGACCTGCCCCAAGAAGGTCCTCTTGCCTTCTTCGGTGAACATGTCGTCCTGCGGTCCCATGATGACGCGAAGGGTCAGCTCATCTTTCCCGAAGCCATAGAAGGCATCGTCGTTTTCCATGGAACGCGACCCCAGGTTGGAAAGGAATTCCACATCCCTGGTCATGAAGCGAAGGTAGTCGCCGGTCTGCAGGGCCCTCCCCTGCCAACCGCCCACCCCGCACTTCAGGTTGGTCGACCTGCTTCCCATCACCTCGGGCACGCGCACGCTTCCACCCGCGATGGCGATATAGCCGTACACGCCGGTCTTAGGGGCGCCGAAGCTGAGCATCTGGCCACGCTTCACGGGGATCGCCTTGTACATGGAAACGGGTTGGCCATTGAGCTTCGGCGAGAAATCTCCTCCCGTGATGGCGATGAAGGTATCGGTGGTGAATCGCAGCGTAGGGCCCGCCAGGCAGAATTCCAGCACCGGGTCGTTCGCCTTGTTGCTCAAGAGCAGGTTGGCGATATGCGATGCGCGCCTGTCCATCACTCCCGAAGGGGAAAAGCCGCTACCCAGGTATCCGCGGCGACCATCGTCTTGGATGGTGGTGCAGATGCCGGGCTTGATAACAGTGAAACCCATATCATGCCCCTTCCACGGTGATGTCGTACTGATAGGTGCCTTCCTTGACCTGCTTTTCGATGGAGACGTACTCCGATTCCGAAATGGGGACGAATCTTAAGTAGTCACCAGCGGAATACAGGATGGGAACTTCCCTCTGCGGGTCATAGGGGCGGATGGGAGAACGGCCGATCAGCTGCCAACCACCCGGGCTTGCAAGCGGATAGATGCCGGTTTGGGCGCCGCCGATACCCACCGAACCCGCTTCGATCACGGTGCGGGGGGTTGCAAGGCGCGGAGTGTGCAACCTCTCGTCCAAGCCTCCCAAGTACGCAAAACCCGGCATGAAGCCCAGCATGTCGATCAGGTAATCCTTCGACGAATGGAGGGCGATCACGTCTTCTTCGCGCATATGGGCGTGCTCGCAAACCGTCTGCATATCGGGTCCGTACTCCCCTCCGTAGCACACGGGGATCTTGACAATACGGCGAGTCGCCGATTCATCCTGCTGCACATCGACCAGTTTGCCCGTCACGGCTGCAACCAATTCGTCATACGAAATGACCAATGGGTCATAGGTGATCATGAGCGAACAGAAGGTAGGCACCAATTCGATGATGCCAGCAATGGGATCGATTTCCAAAGTACGCGCAGCGGACCTGATGAGCCCGCTCGTCTGCGGGGAAATCGTGCGGGCGAATTCCAGATTGATCGCTGAATCGCCGGCAATGGTGATCCTGAATCCTGCCATAGGCACCCTTTCAAGGTGTAAGCCATTGTATTAGAGAAGATGGACGAATGCGCGTTTTCCAACGGACCTGCAGCCAGGTTGCAGCATGCTGATCCCAATCGCAATCATCCCGAATGTATAATATTACCCGTTTATTACGATGAATCCCTACGAGAACCTACTGGTAACCCCAGCGTTTTCCAATCAAGGCGATGCTGCGCGCTCGCAGGCCCCCATCGTGTCGCCTTCGATACGGAAAGTACGACGGATACTTCGGCGGAAAACGCGTTTCCAAGGTTTCCGGAA
>SFII01000063.1 GCA_004555335.1 Coriobacteriaceae bacterium
TTGCGCGGATCGTCCTTCTTCACGAAGTTCTCCTGGGTATCGGTCAGCGGGCAGGCGAAGCTCGCGGATTCCTCATCGAACTCGAAGAGCACGGTCTCTTCGGCGTCGTCCATGAGCACACCATCCGAAGCGATTCCCAAGCCAGCGCCATCGCCACCGCGCTCCCGCAGCTCGCAGGCAAGTGCCCGCGGAGTCCTCCGCTCCAGCACGGCAACCGCACTGCATTCGAAGCCCGCACGGCCCAGTTCGTGGACCACTTTGATGGCACCGATGGAATCGCCGCCCAAGCGCTGGAATTCATCGTCGGCACCCACGCGGCCCACTCCGAGCGCGCGCTCGAAGGCTTTGCAAACAGCCGCCTCCATCGCGTCATCGGGGGCGCGGTATTCGGAATACGCGCTGAAATCCGGCACGGGCAGCTTCCGCCTGTCCACCTTGCCGTTCGCGTTCTGGGGAATGGAATCCACGGATACCACGAAGCCCGGCGCCATGTACGCAGGCGCCTCTTCCATCACCCGGCGGGCAACCTCGTCGGTCAGCTGGGCATCGTTTTCGAAGGAAGCACCCTTGTGCAGCACCACATAGGCTACCAGGCGCTTGGAGTCGCCATCTGCCACGGCCAGCACGGCCACCTGCTCGACGAAGCCGATCGCGGCAACGAGCGCTTCCACCTCGGCGAGCTCGATACGGTTGCCGCGGATCTTCACCTGCGAATCCTTGCGCCCCACGAAGCCGATCGTCCCGTCGGGCAGATACCGCGCGGTGTCGCCCGTACGGTACATGCGCGCATATTCCACCTGGTTGAAGGCGAAGGGATTGCGCACGAAGGCTTCAGCGGTCGCCTCGGGACGCCCCAAGTAGCCTTCCGCAAGCTGGTTTCCGGAAAGGTACAGATCGCCCACTGCGCCTAAGGGGACACGGCGTCCTTCGGCATCGAGAATATAGGAGCGCACGTTGCAATTGAGCCGGCCCACCGAACTGGAATGGCTGCGCTCGTTCACGGGGATGGATGTCACCAGCGCAATCGATTCCGTGGGGCCGTAGGATTCCCACATCTGCGGACGTTCGGGAGACGTGAATTCCCCCAGCGTCTCGCCGATGACCAGCACCTGCCGCAGGCTTTCGCCCAAGCCCGCACCCACGAACAGCTTGCCCACATGCGTGGTCAGACAGGTCATGGTCGCGCCGCTCACTCGGTAATGAGCGTCGAGTTTCTCCAGGTCGAGGCGCACTTCCGCGGGCACCACATCGCATGACGCACCCGCCAGCACCACCGGGAACAGGGCCAGTGTATGCATGTCGAAGGAATATGCCGTCCACAGGCCGAATACGTCGTCTTCGCCCATGCCCGTACGCCCGGCGAAGCTCTGCGCCAGGTTGGCAAGCGCCAAGCGCGGCACTATCACACCCTTGGGCTTGCCCGTGGTTCCACTGGTATACAGGATCACCGCCGCATCCCGCGGGCCGGCATGAACCGCTCCAAGGCTGCAAGCGCACGCATCGGCGGGAAGGCCGTCTTCTATATCCGACGCGCACACCACGCAGGGCTTGGCGTCTTCGGGAAGATCCAGGTCCTCGATCAGGTGATTCGCGCGCTCCAAAGTCCCGCGCGTCGCCACCACCGCCTTTGCACGGCAATCCTGCAGCATGAAGCGTACGCGCTCGTCGGGCAGCGCCTCCTCCACGGGAACATAAGCGGCACCCAGGGAAAGCACGGCGAATGCCCCGAGCACGCACCAGTGCGAACGCTCGGGCAGGCACAGCACCGCATCTCCCGCACGCACCCCGCAGGCCGAAAGCGCATCGGCCACGGCACGGATACGCGCGGCACCCTGCGCGTAGGAGAGCTCCGTATCCCGATATGAAACCAGCTTGGCATCGGACTGCTCGCGCAGGCGGCACTCGAAGGCATCCATCACGTCCGTAAAGCGCAGGGGCTGTTCGGTTTCGTTCGCTCGGTCCATGAAGCCCAGGTCGATGGCGCTCGTGAAGCCGATATCCTTCAGCTCCACGCAGGTCATCATGCCGCGCAGCACCTCATCGAAGCATTCCACCACGCGGTCGCACAGGCTGTCGGAATATTTGGCGGAATGGTGCACGCGGCACACGAATCCCCCGGAGTGCTTTCCCACATTGAATTCCAAATCGGCCACGTTATCGTGCCGCAAAAGGAACGGGGCCGCATCGCGCCTTTCCGCCTCGAGCACATGTTCCAGGTCGTGCGAGTACTGGAACTGGATGCTGGAAGTGACCGAATATTCGCCCGCAAGCAGGCGGAACGGATAGCCGTCGCTGCGCATGACCTCGTTCGACATGCGGGCGCACGCACGCAGAAACGACCGCACATCCGTATTCGAACAGTCCACCAGCACGGGAAGCGTCTTGGTGAACATACCCACCGCGCCTTCCAAGTCATGGCTGCCGCGTCCATCGCTGATCAGGCAGAACAGCGCGCGGCTGTCCCCCGTGAAGCGGGAAAGCGTGTAGGCGAAAGCCGCGGTGAGCAACTGGCCCGGCGTCACCTCGCACTCGCGGCAGAAGCGGGATACCTCCTCGAAGCGCACTTTGAGCATGTAGGTCTGCCAGGAATCCCCGCCCTGCGGCGAGGGCAGCAGCTCGCACACGTCTTCGGCATCCTGGAGCATGGCATCGAACACCCCGTGCGCCCGCTCGAATGCCTCGGATTCCCTGAATGCGCGCTCCCAGGCAAGCTGACGGAGAAATCCCAGGTCGGGAGCAGGATCTTCCATCTCGCTTTCGGGAATGAGCCCAAATATGGCACGGGTGAGCTCGCCGCCGATCAGGTTCAACGAGGTGCCATCGGCAAGGATATGGTGGACGTCCGCATACAGCTCGAAACCATCGGGGCATTCAACCGCAAGCGCACGGACCAAGGGCCCATCGAAGCTGAAGGGCCTGATGAAGCCCTCGGCATCTTCGGGGGTTCCGAAACGGATCTGCGGCTTCGCATCGAAGGCCAGATAGGGACCATCGGCGCCGACGAGCACCCTCGCACGCAGGATGGGATGCTTTGCCAGCAGATAGCCGAAGGCGGCGCGGATGGCGTTTTCACCCACCTGCACGGGAACCTTGGTCTTGAAGGGATTGTTGTAGACCGTGTTCACCTCGCGCGTCTGATCGCCCAGATACACATTCAGCTGCGATTCACCCAGCGGGACCCCCTGCTCGAGCGAATACCCGTCGATGCCCAGATCCTGCGTGCAGGATCCCGCACGTGCCCGAAGGGCTTCGGCAATCGCACGCGGGGTGGACAGCTCGAGCAGCTCGTTTGCGGAAAGCACCGTCCCCCACTCGCGGGCCAACGCCGCCTGCAGCTTCATTGCGGAAAGCGAATCGCCGCCCAGTGCCACGAAACCCTGCACCTCGCCCACAAAAGGAACGCCCAGCACGCTGCAGAAGGCATCCTGCACCTTACGCACGCCATCGTCGCCGGGCAACGCGCCCGCGCCCGCAGGCCCTTCGCCCGGGGCATCGCATCCTGCCAGTTTCTCCAACGTGCGCCTGTCCACCTTCCCATGCCTGTTGCGCGGCAACGCAGGCAGATGGACGAACGACGCGGGGGTCATGTACTCGGGAAGCTTCGCGGAAAGCCGGGCGCGCAGCAGGCGCCCGTCGATTGCGGGCCCGCCCGCAGTGGAGTAGAAGGCGCAGAGCACGGGCGCATCCGCAGAGCCGAGAGCCAGCACTTCGGCTTCGAAGACGCCGTCCGCATGGGCCAGGACGCTTGCCACCTCCGCCGTGTTCACGCGATTGCCGCGGATCTTGCAGGTGTCGTCCAAGCGCCCGATAACATGGATACCGCCCTGGCCTTCCTGCGCCCAGTCGTTCGTACGCAGGAAGGGACGCCCCGTCCCCTCGTCCAGGAAGATGGGGCTCCCCAGGCGGTCTTCGTGGAGATAGCGCATCATCATACCCGGACCGCTGTAGCAGATCTCGCCCTCGCCCGATACAACGAAGCCCGCCGCACCGCCTGCAGCCGCACCGCGCGGACCCTCGAGAACATCGCCGCCCCCGCGCCGCCCGCCTTCCTGCCGGTCCGCCACCAGCTTCACCTGGGATCCCGGCAGATGCATGCCCAGCACGCTGAAACCGCGCCTGCCTTCGCCCACCAAGGGGCCGTAGGCGATCACGGGCGCCTCGCTGCACCCGTACACGTCATAGATGACCGTATCTTCGAAGCGGGAGAAATCCTGGTTGTTCGCCTCGCCCGCGATAACCGCGACGCGCAGTTCGGGCAACGGCCCCAATGCCGCAACCAAGGATGCGATGCCGAAGGTGGATGCGATATGGTTTTCGACGAAGTACCTGCGCAAACGCCCGATATCGCGCAGCATTCCGCCTTCCAGCAGATGGACGGTCTGCCCCGCGAACAAAAAGGCAATGTCCAGAAGCGACACGGCGAAGGTGGTCTCCGCGAGCGCAGCGTGGTTCGCCACGAAGCCTTCGGGCAAACCCATGCCCTTCATGGTCTCTGCGAACACGCGCAAGAACTCCAGCTGCACGCACATGATGCTGCGGTTGTGGAGGATTCCCTTCGGGTTCCCCGTCGTGCCGGATGTGTAGGCGATGTAGCCGGGACTTTCCAAGGGAACGCTCGGGTCGAAGCAGGGCGGGCAGGGCTTTCCGGGAAACGACGCCAATGCCAGCTCGTCCAACACGAAAACCGGCTTGCAATCCGCAAGCATGAACGCCCTGCGCTCTTCGGGAAGGTCGTCGGGCACGCTCGCGAAAGCGGCGCCGATACACAGGCAGGCGATGCGCGCCGCGAAATGCTCCATCGTCTTTCCCAGCACCAAGGCCACCGTGTCGCCCGCGCCCACGCCGTTTTCCCGCAGCATGGAACCGATGGCGTTCACCATGCCGGCAAAAGTGCCATAGCTGGTGAAGCGACCGCCCTCCCGATCCACCACCGCACAGCGTTCGGGATGCTCTGCGGCGTTCCGGAAGAACGACCCCAGGATCATCTTCGATACATCCTGGGGTACGATCTGCACTGCGCCTTCCCCTTGGGCCTGTCCTTCGACCATGCCTTCTTCTCCTTTGTCAAAGTAGCGTTAGAAGCGGTTGCGGTGATACCAGTTGACGATACTGCGGTACCCATGCGCCTTCAGGCACTCGTACGAAACCCGGTAACGGGCGGGCCCCGCCTTGCCCGACCCCACCGTGCGCATGCAGTCCTGCAGGTACCGGTCGAGCGTACGCAGCCCCGCATCTGTGGTGATCAACCCCAAGAGCGGGAGCAGCCAGGCTATCGGTTCGGGGTTGTCCAGAATCGCATTGACGCCCTGCGCCAGCATCACCATCGCGGCATCGGGCGAAACCGCCCCGCGCCGCACCTGGGAAAGCAGCATCCTGGTGTTCTGCCGTAGAAAAGCCCGCGCCTGTGCGTACAGGCCGCATTCCAAATCTATGCCTTCTGCGGAAATGCGCAGCCCGATGCAATCGAAGGCCTGTCCGGGGGGCACCACGTAGCTCTTCCGCTCGTTGAGCGAGAACCCGCATCGCCCCACGGCTTCACGGAAGCCCTCCAAAGCCGCACGTGCATCCTGCTCGCACCCGTATACAGCAAAGGAATCGTCGACGAACCTGGTGCTTACCAGGGCATTTTCCGCAAGCACTGCATCGGCCTGCGACAAGGCGGAATTGGAAAGCACCGAATTGAGCGCGGTGCCCGTTCCGATGAACACCGGGCACGGCACCACCGCGCCGCGATCCAGATAGCATGCAGGCTGCAAGGCGGAAAGCACGAAGGCATGGACGCGTTCGTCGCCCGGGATCACAAGATCCAGGATCCCCTGAACCGTTTCGGGGGACATGCTGTTCGAATAGTGGCGGATGTCCGCGACCACCACCCAGTTCTGCCTCCCCCTGTCAACCTGGCGCAAGCGCCTGAATACGTGCTTGATGCCGGGGCCCAGCGCCGAAGAGCAGCAATGATGGACATGGAGTTCCTCGAAGGGACGGAAGGCCTGGGCAACGAGCCAGAACAGGCAGTTCGCCCGTTCGTCGAAGGCGAAGAACTCGCGCTGCTTCCCGCCCTCCCATGCAAGCACCCTCTTAGGCGGGGAAAAGGGGTTTTCGCCCCGAACGATCGCCTCGATATCCTGCCCGATAGTCCCGCCGGCGCAGTACGCCTCTAGGGCCGCAATGCTTCTCTGCGACGAAAAGCGCGACCCCCTCTTCCGCTCCAAGCATTCTTCGATGAATCCGCGGTCGAGCAAGGAATCGAGCAAGCCCATATGAAACACCTATCCCTAAGAAAGCAAAGGTGCCGAAAAGCAACGTGTCGGATATATCCAAAAACGCCAACGCCGCATCCGAGGATCCTGCAGTCCTTGTTTCTGCGCGGACGAAGCGAAAGCGATGCAGGAACGCAAAAGCGCATCTTTTCGGCACCATGGAAAATGATACCCTATTCCAGACAACGCGTTGTCTGTTGTTTACCGATGGAAACCTTGCACGCATCAATCAGGGCCTGCGGAAACCCGCCACCGGGCAGAATGGCGCACCCTCGCCCCGCGAAGACCGGCGAAAGCCCGAAGGAGCATCGGCGAACACGACTGGGGGCCGCAGGCGACCCCTTCGCCCGCAGGCAATATCAAGGAAATCGGAGGAACGCCCGTGATCAGGCTCATCTTCAAACGGCTGCTCCTGGTCCAGCTGGTGGTGTCCTCCATATCCATTCTGGGAAACACCATCGACGGCGTGATCGTGGCAAGGCTGCTCGGTGCCGGAGCCATCGCAGCATGCGGGCTTTTGAACCCCTTCGCGATAGTCGCCGCAGCGATATCGGACGTCATCACCTCGGGGACGCAGGTGGTCTGCAGCAGATCGGTCGGCGCAGGCGATAAGGAAGGCGCCAACAGGCAGCTGGGCGTCGCCTTCGCGCTTTCGTTCACGATTTCGACGGGAATGGTCGCCCTGGGCTACATCTTCATCCACGAGCTGTGCCTGATCCTGGGCGCGAACCCCGGCACGCTGCTGTTCTTCGAAACCGAAGCCTACGCGCGCGGGCTTTTGCCCTCGCTCATCCCCGCAACCCCCATCGCGCTGATGATGTTCACCTGCGTGAGCAACGGGGATATGATGCGCTGCCGCATCGCAGGCGGCTCCATCGTGAGCCTGAACATCGTGTTCAGCATCATAAGCATCGTGATATTCCATGGCGGGCTCTTCGGGGTGGGATTATCGACCAGCTTGAGCACCTATCTGGTGTTCTTCTATCTGCTGGGGCATTTCAAAAACAAGAGCGCATCGCTTCGCCCGTCCTTCGCCAAGCTCGATACGCATGATTTCAGGCAGATCATCTTCATCGGCAGCCCGCGCGCCACCTACAAGCTGTGCACCTTCCTGCTCATCCTGCTGTTCAACAACATCCTGCTCGATTTCTGCGGCCAGGATTACGTCGTCGCCTATTCGGTGGTACGCAGTATCTTCGGCATCGTGTCCTTCGCAACCGCTGCGCTGTACTATTGCACCAGCCTGATATCGAGCACCTTCTTCGGGGAGGAAAACCGCCGCGCCCTGCATGATACGGTCAGGGAATTCACGCGGCTCGGCCTGATCATGGGGATCATCGGCTTTGCGCTGATGGCGATTTTCGGTCGCCTCCTCACGCTTATGTTCCTCGATGCCGGCACGGAAGCCTATGAAACGGCGGTCTTGGGACTCTCGGTCATCTCCACATCGCTTCCCTTCTGCGCAGTCACCGCATGCTTCCAGAACTACTTCATCGGCACGGGGCATCAACGCTGGGGCGTCGTGCTGAACATCATCACCATCCTGGTGCTCACCCCGGCAGCGGGATTCCTGCTCATGCCCTTCTTCGATTATCTCTTCGTCTACGCCGCCTTCCCTGCAGGCTACATCCTGGAACTGGTGCTTATCGGGATCTTCGCCGCATGCAAGAAGCGGAAAAGCCCCTTCCGTGCGGAAAGCTACCTGTTCGTCCCCGAATCCTTCGGGTCCCCCCGGGAACACGAGCTCTCATTCGAAGTGCACGAAGCAAGCGACCTTGCGTCGGTCGAAGCACGGTTCGGGCAGCTCTGCTGCAACGGGGGCTTCGAGGCCGAAGGCAAGCATGCCTTCCGGGCGCTTTCGGCCTTCGCAAGCACGCGCATGGAACGCAGGGAGGGA
>SFII01000064.1 GCA_004555335.1 Coriobacteriaceae bacterium
CGGTACTATGACAAGCGTCTTTTCTTCGGGGTTTCCTTTTCCAACAGGCGTAGAGTTATCTAGTTCGACAAAGGTATTACAGACAGAAGGTTTGCCGATGGGCTTGTTCAAGTACTTCAAGGGGCGCATCAGGTATGTGCTTGCGATCGTGGTTTTGCTTGCGGCGCAGGCATCGTGCGATCTTGCGCTTCCCAACTACACCTCCGACATCGTTGACGTGGGCATCGGGCAGTCAGGCGTCGAGAGTGCCCTTCCCGTGGAAATGCGCGAGGGCACCATGGATGCGGTCCTCATATTCTCTTCCCCCGATGACCGCGACCTGATCGAGGAAGCTTATTCCAAGCAGGGCGACAACTACGTGCTCAACCAGGCGGGTGAGGAAAACGCCGGGCAGCTGGAAGAAGCATTGAAGTACCCCCTGGTCATGTGCTACTACGCGGGTCAGAGCGACGAAATGGATATCGATCAGGCAGTGTCTGCTTATAATGCGGGCGCGATTGATGATGCGCAGGTGGATGCGATTATGGCCCAGGCGACCGAGCAGCTGGACAAGATGGGCGATTCCATTGTGTCGCAGCAGGCGATTGCCGCAGTAAAGGCGGAATACGAAGCCTGCGGCATCGACATGGAAAAGATGCAGCGAGACTACCTGCTTTCCGTTGGCGCCCGCATGCTGGGAGTGACCTTGCTCGGCGTCCTCTGTGCGGCAGCCGTTTCCTTCCTGGCAAGCCGTACGGGCGCGGGGATTGCCCGTGATTTGCGCAAGCGCCTGTTCGAAAAGGTCGTGGGCTTCTCTGACGCCGAAGTACAGAGGTTCTCCGCGGCATCGCTTATCACCCGAAGCACCAACGACATCCAGCAGATCCAGATGGTGACCATCATGCTTCTGCGCATGGTCCTGTTCGCGCCCATTATGGCGACGGGCGGCATCATCCTGATCCTGCGCACTAATACCCAGATGTCCTGGATTATCGTGCTGGCCGTTGCCCTGGTGGTGTGCCTGGTCATGCTGCTCATGGTATTGGCCCTACCCAAGTTCAAGATCATGCAGACCTTGATCGACCGGGTGAATCTGGTTGCCCGCGAGGTGCTGACCGGCTTGCCCGTCATCAGGGCCTTCAACCGCCAGCAGTACGAAGAAGAGCGCTTCGACAAGGCCAGCCTGAAGCTGAAGGGCACGCAGCTGTTCACCAATAGGGTGATGTCGTTCATGTTCCCCGGCATGACGCTGATCATGAACGGCGTTTCCGTGCTGATCGTGTGGGTGGCTTCCGGCTACATCGACAATGGCACCATCCAGACGGGCGATATGATCGCCTTCATCACCTACTCGATGTTCATCATCATGAGCTTCCTCATGATGTCCATGGTGGCAGTGTTCCTGCCGCGCGCCCAGGTTTCCGCAAAGCGCATCGACGAGGTGCTGGCAACCCAGTGCAGCATCGCCGACCCCGACCAGCCCGCCGATGCGGAAGTTGGTGAGGGCGAGGGCGTGGAGATCGTCTTCGACCAGGTTGATTTCGCCTACTCCGATTCCTCCAAGAAGGTGCTCGAAGACGTGAGCTTCACCGCGAAGGCGGGCAAGACCACGGCCATCATCGGCGCTACGGGCTCGGGCAAATCGACTGTGCTGCGCCTGCTCATGCGCGCCTATGACGTGACGGGCGGCAAGGTGACCGTCGATGGCGTGGACGTGCGCGACCTTTCCCAGAAGCGCCTCCATTCGCTTTTGGGCTATGTGCCGCAGAAGGCCTTCCTGTTCTCCGGCACTATCGCGAGCAACCTTTCCTACGGCAATCCCGGTGCCGGTGTCGACCGTTTGATGGACGCAGCCGAGGTCGCCCAGGCGAGGGATTTCATCGAAGCGAAGGAAGCGGGCATGGACACTCCCATTTCCCAGGGCGGCACCGACGTATCGGGCGGCCAGCGCCAGCGTCTGGCCATCGCCCGTGCGCTCGCCTGCGATGCCAAGGCCTTCCTGTTCGATGACAGCTTCAGCGCCCTGGACTACAAGACCGACACCGCACTGCGTGCTGCCTTGAAGGAAAAGCTGGGGGGAAGGACGGTCATCATCGTGGCGCAGCGTATTTCCACCATCCGCAATGCCGACAACATCGTCGTGCTTGACGAAGGGCGCATAGCGGGGCAGGGCACCCATGATTACCTGATGGGGCATTGCCCCGAATACCGCGAGATCGCCCAGTCCCAGCTTTCGGAAGACGAGCTGAAGGGAGGTGTTGAATAATGTCCGTACAGAGCAATGCGAGGATGAACCGCCCCCATCGCGGACCAGGCCATGGTCCCGGCAGCATGGCCAATGTGGAAAAGCCCAAGGACCTGAAAGGGACCTTGCTCAAGCTGCTTGCCTTCATGGGCAGGTATAAGGCGCTGTTGTTCGTGGTGCTGTTCTTCGCCGTGCTTTCGACGGTGTTCAACATCGTGGGACCGAAGGTGCTCTCCCTCGCCACCACAGAGCTGTTCAACGGCATCATGGCCAAGATCCAAGGCACGGGCGGCATCGACTTCTGGGTCATCCAGAAGATCCTGATGGCAACCATGGGCCTGTACGTGATCTCCGCCGCCTGCTCGTTCGTGCAGTCGTGGTTCATGAGCTCCATCGCTCAGAACACCGCCTACGAACTGCGCCGTCAGATCGACCTGAAGTTCGACCGTCTTGCCATGGGTTACTTCGAGCGCACTTCCACCGGTGACGTGCTCTCGCGCATCACCAACGACGTGGACACCTTGGGCCAGAGCCTGAACCAGGGCATCACCCAGCTGATCACGTCCGTCACCACGCTTATCGGCGTGCTGGTGATGATGCTTTCCATTTCCTGGAAGCTCACGCTGGTGACCCTGGTCATCCTTCCCGTTTCGCTGGTGCTTCTGCGCTTCGTGGTCAAGCACAGCCAGCGCTACTTCAAGCAGCAGCAGGAAATGCTGGGCGCCATCAATGGCCAGATCGAGGAAACCTTCGCGGGGCACGTGGTGGTGAAGTCCTTCAATCAGGAGGACGCGGCCAAGGAATCCTTCGGCGAAAGCAACGACAAGCTGTACGAATCCGCATGGAAGTCGCAGTTCATCAGCGGCCTGATGATGCCCATCATGAATCTGGTATCCAACGCGGGCTATGCGGCCGTGGCAATCCTGGGCAGCATGATGGCGGTCAGCGGCGCCATTACCGTAGGCGACATCCAGGCATTCATCCAGTACGTGAAGAACTTCACCCAGCCCATCCAGCAGCTCACGCAGGTGGCCAACGTGCTGCAGAGCATGGCGGCTGCAGCCGAGCGCGTATTCGAGTTCTTGGATGAAGAGGAGGTGGAGGACTGGGAGGCAAAGGCCCAGGCGGCCATCCTGCAGGGCGAAGTGGAATTCAAGCACGTCCGCTTCGGCTATGATCCCGAAGTCCCCGTCATCAAGGACTTCAACGCGAAGGTGAAGAAGGGCCAGACCGTGGCCATCGTGGGTCCCACGGGTGCGGGCAAGACCACCTTGGTGAAGCTGCTCATGCGCTTCTACGAAGTGGACGGCGGTGCGATCACCATCGACGGCTACGACATCCGCGAGTTCGACCGCAAGGACTTGCGATCGATAATCGGCATGGTTCTGCAGGATACCTGGTTGTTCAACGGCACCATCCGCGAGAACATCCGCTACGGCAAGCTGGACGCCACTGACGAGCAGGTGGAAGATGCCGCCAAGGCCGCCTTCGCGCACGGCTTCATCATGACGTTGCCCGAAGGATACGACACGGTCATCAACGAGGACGCCACCAACATCAGCCAGGGGCAGCGCCAGCTGCTCACCATCGCCCGTGCGGTGCTGGCGAACCGCCAGATGCTGGTGCTCGACGAGGCCACCAGTTCGGTCGACACGCGCACCGAGCAGCGCATCCAGGACGCGATGGACAATCTGATGGCAGGTCGCACCTCCTTTGTGATCGCCCACAGGCTTTCCACCATCCGCAATGCTGATCTGATCCTGGTCATGGATAATGGCGACATCGTGGAACAGGGCACGCATGAAGAACTGCTGCAGCTTGGCGGTTCTTACGCGCAGTTGTACAATTGTCAGTTCGAAGAATAGTTTTCCGTATGGAATACCAACGAGGTTTGAGCATATGAGCGCAGCTTTCGAAGAGGGCGCAGCGCCCGGTAGGAGCAACGAAGTGGATCGAGAAACGGCAGAATACCTGCGCATGGCAAGGAATGCGGTCGAAAACGGGCAGTTCCGCTTGGCGGTGTGCCTGTATCTGACCGCCTTCGAGCAGGATTTTGCCAGCAACCAGTCCAATCCTACCCCCGCCGCCATCGCCTGCCTGCGCAAGGCATGGACCCATGCCTGCGATTTGAAGGACAGGGCCATGGCGGAGCATATTTTCGAGCGCTTGTCGCCCCATCTGCCCGCCGAAACCGTGTCGGAGTACTCCCGCAAGCTGCAGAAGCTTTCGCTGGAGAAGCTGGAGGACTTCGGTCTTTCGCACGATGATGTGGAGGGCATGGCAGATTTCCTGACCGGTATCACTGAGGGCATACCTGCGGGTACGGCGAAGATCGCCGTCAAGTCCGTCGATGATGACGGACCGCGTCTGGCGACGGTGGAAAATGAGCTGGTTTCTCCTTCCGCGCCCTATGGGCTGCGTATCGATGCCAACAAGGGCAAGCCCAAGCCTGCGCCTGCACCCATCAAGCATTCCGCACCTTCCGTTTCCGAAGAGGCGAAGGCGCCCGATGCCCCGGCAGCGCAGCAGATCTGCTTCCGCGACCTGGCGGGTTACGACGGAGCCATCCAGAAGATGAAGGCATTGGGCTTCGGAGCCGAATCCGACGCGCGTTACGCGGCCTTCCTGAACATGCTTTCCCGCCGTCATGGCGTCGAGCCGCGTCTTACGTCTATGCCCATGGTCTTTCGCTCCCAGGCAAGGGAAGACGCCACCTACTTCATGCATGCGGTGGTGGGCGAGTTGGACCAGCCTTCCGTGCGCATGCATGTGGAAACCACATCGCAAGGTCTTTCCATGCTCAGCGTTTCGGCGACGTCCGATTTCAAGTCCAAGCAGCAGCTGATGCAGATGAACCTGGACCGTCCCATGACCTTGATTCTGGAAGATGTGGACCTGTGGTTCGAATCGATTCCGGCGCTGCAGCAGATTGAAGACCCCACCGTCCAGGGCGGCGTTGCCCACGGCGTGCGCGAGGCGGTTTCCATGGTGCGTCCCGCCATCATGAACCCCAACATCACGGTCGTGGCTTCGTGCTCCAGCGAATCCGACCTGGATTCGCTGTTCTTCGGTATCTTGGAACCGGCAACCGTAGTGGATATCGACCTTCCCACCCAGCAGGAACGCATGGACCTGTGGGAATGGCTTGCGGACAAGTTCCCGTCTTTGCGCTACTTCGACTATGGCGAGCTTGCGCGGCTCACCGAATCGATGACGCGCTACGATATCTGCTCGGCTGCAAGCGAGGCGGTCGACCAGGCCTATCGCGACAGCATTGCCCGCACAGCGTATGTTCCCGTGACCAAGTCCAATTTGTACGAGAAGATTGCGTCGTTCTTGCCTTTGGATTCCCAAGAATACGAGGAAGCCCAGGAAAAGGTGCTGGAGCGTTTCAGGAAAGAACTCGACCATATCGACGATTTGCTGAATGGGGATGCATAGATATGGAAATCATCCGTCGAAGCGATTACGCCTGCCGAATCCTGAGGGCGGCATACCGCGCCAATGGCGATTACCTTTCCATTTCAACCATTTCCGAAGAAGAGAAGATCCCGTATGCCTTCGCACGCAATATCCAGCACGTACTGCTGCAGATCGGCTATGTGAAGACCAGGCGCGGTGCCCGGGGCGGCCTTGCCCTGAACATCGATCCTGCCGAAGTGAGCATGCTCGATCTGATGCGCGCGCTCGAGGTGGATATCAACCTGGCCCCGTGTGCCGGATCGTCTGATGTGTGCGAGAACAGCGACGATTGCGGCTTCAACAGGGTGTGGCGTGCGGCAACCGGTTTGCTGGAACGTTACTTCGCGTCGCTGAGCCTGAAGGATGTGATCGAAGGTAAGGTGGACGTTCCCGTGAACGACTTCGGCTTTGCGGCAATCGAGGCGCCGAGTACATCCTGTGGCGAATTTGCGGGATGCTGCGGGTCTGCCGTTCTTGTCGCCGAGGACCTTGTTGCCAGCGAAAACGGCGAGGGCTAGGGCTTTGGAGGCTAAGCCCAACGGCCAAAACGTGCTCTGCCGTGCGGGAGAGCATGCGGTCACACTCGAGCATATGGGCCGCTTCAGGCAGCTGGTTTGGGAAATGGGTGAAAAGCACCGCCGTGACGGTTTGCCCTGGCGTTTTATCGACGACCCCTATCAGGTCTATGTTTCCGAAGCCATGCTGCAGCAAACCCAGGTGTCGCGCGTGCTGAAGCATTGGCCGCGTTTCCTTGCGGCATTCCCCACGGTGGATGCTTTGGCCAGCGCGTCGGTTTCCGATGTGCTGGAAGAATGGCAGGGCTTGGGATACAACCGCAGGGCCCTGGCTTTGAAGCGCGCTGCCGATGAATGCTCGGCCAAGCATGGCGGTTGCATGCCGGATACCTACGAGGAATTGCTGGCTCTGCCCGGTATCGGGCCTGCGACGGCGGCCGGCATCATGGCATTCGCATATCAGAAACCCGGCATCTACATTGAAACCAACGTGCGCTCGGTGTTCATCCACCATTTCTTCCCCGATAGCGAAAAGGTGACCGATTCGCAGCTGCGCCCCCTGGTGGAATGCGCCTGCGACGGCGATTATCCGCGCGAATGGTATTACGCGCTCTTGGACTACGGTGCCGCGCTGAAGGCGCAGGGCATCAACCCCAATCGCAGGTCGACTTCCTATACCAGGCAGAGCAGCTTCGAAGGTTCGCATAGGCAGAAACGCTCATTCGTGTTGCAGCAGGTGCTAGCACAGCCGGGTGTGGGCTTCGAGGCCCTATTGGCGTCGATTAACGAATTCGAGCGGAAGGCGGGTCGCGATAATCTGCTGGAATGCGAACTTATGGCTCTTGTGGAAGAGCTAGTGAGCGAGGGTTTCTTCGAGCGGGAAGGCGACGGTTTCGTTTCGCGCTAAGGGTTCTTTCCTTGTGTCGCTGGTTGCCATTCGTCTGTGCAAACTGAATGCGTTATGAAATAACCCGCCGAAGCGGGTTGGGTGGTTAAAGCGAATAATGTAATTGTCGTTTTAATTATATTTTGGTACAATCGATGTGTAGCAGCTGGAAAAAGCCCGGGTTCACCATAACCGGGGCAAATTCTCCAGCTGCTACCCTTTTGATGGGGCTTGTTCTATCTATTCTCATCCCTGTCGAATTGCAAATCAGGCCTTTCGACAAGGCGTATATCTTCGATATTGATTATCGTTAAAACATCGAAATCTGTATCAAATGGACTAAAGTATATGTAATCTCCCAGATATTCATCATCGAACTCGAAACCATAATATTTTCCGATATAGCGGCGACCATCTTTCAGATGCACTTCGACGATATCCTCGAAAGTAAAGTTTTCAAAAAGATATTTGATCGTGATTTTCTTCATCTCAGTACAGAACGATCATACTTCGGAACAATATGGCATCCTTTTTCACCATAATGAATTGTAAAAGCTGTTGTCTTGATTATACCCGAACGAGACTCGATATATCCAATCGTCGAATCACATATGCAAACTTCTTTTTTTGTCCATTCTCCGTTTTCGCCTTTCAATGGGTAACCGTAACCAGAGCATTCACGCACGATTCTGTACTCTTCATCAAGCGTAAGGCACACGACACTTGGTGATTGGTTTCTAGCTATTTCAGCCTTAGCATATTCTTGACTATCGATATGATGCTTTTTCTGGTCACCGTTTATTGTCAGAGGACCTTTTTTGACACGTTCAACCCATTGTTCATATACCTGTTTGCTTTCACGCCTTTTACCTAGTGCAGCATTGCTCATGAACCTTTCCGGCTTGTCGACGACGCGCATTTCAACGGTATCGAACGTCTTACCTGATTTGAACAGAGGAAACCCATCATCGTTCCTGATGATGAACCCTCGATCATCCCTTTTCGCAAGCAGGCTGTATCCCTTGTAGTAAACCATCGGGTCGTGCCCGCCGACGGATGTC
>SFII01000065.1 GCA_004555335.1 Coriobacteriaceae bacterium
CAGGGTTTATAGCTTCCATCGGCAACTCGGTGTGGTAGCCTGTACGAAATTGTGGCGTCAGGGCGTTTATTTGACTATTACCGGAAGGAATCGTCTTCGCAGGCTCCTCAAGTGACAAGTTGGATGAAGATGCCTCCATCGCCCCCGGATCGGGAGCTGCAGGTGATAGGATTCTCGATACGCTCGAATGCATCCGATAGGGGATGCTTGAACGAAAGGATTGTTCCCATGATCGATAAGAAGGCATTTCGCAACCTTACCTGCGGCCTGTATGTCGTTTCCACCAAGGCAGACGACCGCAACTATGGCTGCGTGGTCAATACCGTGCTGCAGGTTACTTCCACCCCTGCCCAGCTGAGCGTTGCCGTGAACAAGGAAAACACCACCGCATCCGCAATCCAGAAGTCCGGCCGCTTCTGCGCCAGCATCTTCAGCATCGATGCTTCCATGCCGCTCATCGGCACCTTCGGCTTCAAGAATTCCGAGGAAGTGGACAAGTTTGCCGACTGCGAATACATGGTGGACGAATGGGGTATCCCCTGCGTCACCCAGGACGCCATCGGCACCTTCAGCTGCCGCGTCGTCAACACCGTCGACGTGGGTACCCATTACCTGTTCATCGGCGAGGTGGAGCGCGCCGAGATAACCGGCCAGGCTGCTCCCATGACCTACGCCGACTACCACTTGGTCAAGGGCGGCAAGACCCCTCCGAAGGCTTCCAGCTACGAAGGCCCCGATGCGGAGCCCGTTCAGGCAGCTCCCGCCCAGGCAGAGCAGCCTGCCGAAGAAGCCCAGGCGAAGCCCCGTTACGGATGGCGCTGCGAGATTTGCGGCTATGTTGTCGAAATGGACGTGGAAGAGCTCCCTGAAGACTTCGTCTGCCCCATGTGCGGCATGGGTCGCGACGTCTTCGTCCGTATCGAGCTGTAAGCTTTCCAAACAAACCCGAAACAATGCAGGGCCGCTGATTGCAATCAGCGGCCCTGCTGCTTATCTGACCGGGGGGGAGTGCTAGGCCCACTTGAAGTTGTCGATGCCTGCTCCCATCTGGAAGTGCTGCTTGACGATGCCCAGGTCGATGTCGCCATACCTGCTGAACTCGTAGGTGATATCCACCTTCCTGCCCTTGCCGGTGATCATGAAGTCCTGCTTGTTGTAGGCGGTGGGTGCCAGCAGGGCGGCCTTAACGCCTTGTTGGAACCACTCGGGCGCCTCGCCTTCGTAGCTGCTTACCTCTTCGGGGGTTTTCGATTTATGGGGGACGCCCTGGTTTTCGCCATAGCCGAAGGCGATGATGCAGATCATGTCCTGCCCGATTTTAAGGTTGGTGTCGGAAGCGACCATTGCGCGGCTGTATCCGCCGCCAACCCACCAGGTGTTCAAACCCATGGTCTGCGCCACGATGGTGAATTCCGATCCGAAGAAGCCGGCCTTTTCCCCGCCGCCCGCCTGCTCGGGCACGACCAGTGCCAGATAGTTGCTGACGTTCTTCGCGCGGGTGAGCCTTTGTATGCGGTTGAACATGTGGCGGGTGTCGAAGAAGAGCTGGAAGTTCAGGTCGTGTTCCTTATTCAGGTCATCGATGTAGCCGCGCAGGAAGTCGCGTGTTTCCATGGGAATGGGCTCGCTCTTGTAGCGACGGACGGAATGGCGTTGAGCCATGACTTTCATGGTATCCATATGCTCGATCTCCTTGCAGCTGTCTCGTGTGCGCGTATAGGCATCCGTACCATTGTAGACCAATGGGGTAGCGTCATGCTTCTTGGCGCGAAACCGTTATTTCGAAGTCTCACGTTTTCCAGTAATTAATCGAGAAGCCGTGTTGCCCTGGTCTTGCTGCTGGGTTTTCCCAGGTGGAATTGCTACTATGCGCGTGGAGATGGCTGATGTATTACAGAAAGGAATAGCTATGAGCCATTATTATGACAACGCCGACCTGGGACGTTTCGGCAAGGGCGATCTGGGCGAGTACGCCCCCGAACTGTGGGAGAACTTCCTCAAGTACTATGGCAGCGCTTTTGCGGAAGGCGAACTGACCGCTCGCGAGAAGGCGCTCATCGGCTTGGGTTGCGCTGCTGCCCTGGAATGCCCCTACTGCATCGATGCATTCACCAACTCCCTTATTTCCAAGGGCTGTGATGGCAACCAGATTATGGAGGTATTCCATGTCGCAACCGCCATCCATGCAGGCGCTGCCCTGTGCCATGGCACCCAGGCGCTCAAGATCATCGAAGAGAACGAGTTCTAGGCGTGCTCGCGGCTTGCGAAAGCGAAACTCAGGACTATCAGGAATTGCTGGCGTCCTTCCCTCCTTTCGTGACGAAGATCGAACCCGAGTACCGTCGTTCGTTCGAGCACCTGGACACCATGCAGGTGAATATCGGCTATAAGTGCAACATTGCCTGCCGTCATTGCCATCTGCAGTGCTCTCCGTCCCGAACCGAGGAAATGGATCGCGAGACCATGGCGGCATGCCTCGAAGCCTATCAGCGGGGCGGATTCAAGCTGCTGGATGTTACCGGCGGCGCACCGGAAATGAATCCCGATCTGGAATGGTTTCTGCGCGAAGCGCAGAAAATCGGGGCAAAGGTGATGGTGCGCACCAACCTGTGCATCCTCATGGATCCCCAGTACCATCACTTCATCAGGGTGTATGACGAAACCGGAGTCGATCTGTTCGCGTCCTTGCCCTTCTACGAGGAAAGGAACAACGACAAGATCAGGGGCGCCGGCGTGTTCGTGAAGAACATCGAGGCGCTCAGAGAGCTCAATGCGGTCGGATACGGTACGGGAAAGCATGCGTTGACCTTGGTGTTCAATCCTGCAGGACCTACCTTGTCCCCCGATCAGGATACCTTGGAGGCAGAATACCGTAGGCGCTTGCGCGACGATCACGGGGTCGAGTTCACCAACCTGGTGGCAATCGCCAATATGCCGTGCGGAAGGTTCGCCGAGGCCCTGCATAGGAAAGGGCGTCTTGCGGGGTATATGGATAAGCTCATCGACGCCTTCAATCCGGAAACGGTGCCGGGGATGATGTGCCTTTCGCAGATAAGCGTGGATTGGAAGGGCGATCTTTTCGATTGCGATTTCCATCAGGCGATGAGGGTCCCCATCGCACGAAAGGAGACCATCTTCGATTGGGCGAGGGAAGCGCCGCGGCAGCGTCCTATCGCCTTCAGGAATTGGTGCTACTGCTGCACCGCGGGAGCCGGCTCCAGTTGAGGCGGCGCGACAACCTAGCGATCGCTAAGTGTAGAGGCTGATCGCGTGGCTGTTTGGTCAAACAGAACACAACAAGAAACGGGGGAAGCGTATTCGCTTCCCCCGTTCGATTGCAAGCGGGCGTATCTCGCTTTCGTAGGTTCGCCGAGCTTTCTAGGCTGCCCTCGCCGTGTCGGCAGCTTCCTTTTTGAAGCCGAAGCGGGCAACGAGCATGGTGGTGATGCCGACCAGCATCACCGCGAGGCCGATCCAGAGCAGGCAGTCCATCACGAAGGGGATGCTGTTCTGGAATGCCACGTAATCGTCGGGCGTCCATTCCCCGTAGGTGATTTCATACCAGCGCAGCCAGAACTGCCCCAAGAAGGCGATTCCGCCTGCCAGGCTGGCGAACAGCCCTAAGTTGAAGACGTCTCCATCGCCCAAGCGGAACTTCTTGTCGAGCGGGCTCTTCTTCTTTTCGAGCGCGACGTAGTACCGATCGATTGCATTCTGATCTGCGCGGATCAGGGGCACGTCGGCGTCTTCGCTTACCGGCTTGCCGCCGTATGCGCGCTTGAACACGAAGTAGGCAACAGGGCCGGTGCAGATGCCCAGCAAGCCCAGTGCCAGGTAGTCGGTGCCGTTCACCAGCAGGGCTGCAAGGGCGATGACGATGGGCAGGCCGCAGAAGTAGGCCAGGCCCAGCTTCCCGCCACCCATGATGAACAGGTTCTTCTTCCTGCGCTCTTCGACGGGGAAGTACTTGCGCAGTTTGAGGGTGCTTGCAGCCAAGAGGATGTACAGGCCGATCAGGAATACCATCTCTGCGGTAACCAGCAAGGTGAAGCTGCCCTGGCAGGTGATGACCGTCACGAATGCGAGGGAAAGGATACCCACGAAGGGAACCTTGCGCTTCTTGCTGACCCTGCGGAAGACCTTCGGTGCCATACCGTCATCGGAGAGCACGAAGAAGCCGCGCGATCCGCTTGCCAAGTACATGTTGAAGATAGCGCATTGCGCCACGATGCTTACGACTAAGAAGATGGCACCCCAGACGGCACCCAGATTCTGGGTGAGGACCGAGGCGTATCCGATGCTTCCGCCGTCACCTCCGTCAACAGCCCAATTCACCCAGGAGCCTTCGGGCATGCAGGCAAGGCCTGCCATGGTGGGCAGGATGTAGCCCAGTGCGATCAAGGGCATGACGATCTTCAGGCCGCGGTGGATGACCTGGGGATCTTTCAGCTCGCCTGCCAGGTTGGAGATGCATTCGTATCCGCAGTACATCCACAGGCAGATGCACAGGCTCGAACCTGCGCCGCTCAGGGCATCGACGCCCGGTGCGATGAAAGGCTCGAAGGGACTGGTCTGCCAGTTGACGAAGCCCACAATGGCGATGAGTGCGAAGGCGGCAACGATGATCAGGGAAAGCGCAGTGGAAACCCTGTCGACGATATGGATGCCTTTGAGGTTGATGAATGTGAAGAGCGCGATGACGAGCACCTTGAAGACGACAAGCGCCGTAGGGGTCATCGGTACGATTTGGGTGAGATAGCCACCTACCAGGGAAACGTAGGTGCCGTTGGTGATGTAGGTGGAGACGGTTCCCATCCAGCCTGCCTGGAAGCCCCAGAACTCGCCGAATGCCTGGCGTGTCCAGGCGTAGATTCCGCCTTCGGATGGGATAAGGCTTCCGCATTCGGAAACCATATTGCTCAGCGGCCAGGCCCAGATGATCGGAATAATGATCAGCATTGCGATTGTGAGGCCAGGACCTGCTTCGGGAATCATTTCCTCGATGCCGAATGCTCCGGCAGATACCAGGCAGAAGAGCATGAATACAACGCCTGATGCTTTGACTTCATGGCGCTTTAAAGCGCCTACTCCGTGTTTGGTGGTCATATCACCCCGTTCCCATTCTTTTGTCTCGGATTTTGCATACGAGCACTCAAGATACCACCTATCCCATGGAGGGTGGAAGGATTGATTCTGCCATTGGGGAGAAATAGCTGGAAAACGAAATGACACTAGTTACATGGCATATAATTAATCATTATCAGGAATTGTGATTGATATCTTTGATTCCCACATTGAAAACGGGAAAACAGGGTTCCCGTTCTTTTCCTAATCAGGTTGGAAAAGTGGTATGAAAGAAACGGTCGGTAAGGCGCGCCTTTCGATGTGCGTTTCGGATGCGGCGCATCCGGTGGCGTTCCAATCATCGTCGGCGTGAAGACCCGACCGCAGCATCACGGACTAGTTGCCTGTCAAGGGGTTTGGAGAGGGAAGAAGATGTACCGGGTTTCGAAAGACAGGAGATTCGTCAAGAACCGCAAGGCCTTGGAGCAGGCTTTCATCAGGCTTGCGCTGCAGAAGCCGTATTCCCACATCACGGTGACGGATATCGCCAAGGAGGCGGGCGTCAACCGTATGACCTTCTATTCCCATTATTCCAGCATCGAGGATATCATCCGGGAAATCGCGGCAATCATGGTAGGCGACATGGAAGCCCACGCGGGGAAGTTCCCCGTGCTCGATGTGAGGAGCTTCTTCTTTTCCGCGGACGAATATCGCCAGAAGTACCCCGAATTCTTCACCTTGGTTGCCAAGGACCCGGAATTCCATGTCTTGCGCGAAATGGTCTGCGGGAAGATGAAGGAGCTGGTATCGATGTGCCTTTCGCGCTATTCCACGCTTTCGGGCGATGACCTGGATGTTTGCGCCGGCGTTATCGCGTCCGGCGTCTGCACGACCTATTGGGATTGGGTGATTGGGAAGTACGGGGATGTTTCCTTGGACCGCCTGGCCTTCCATTTCCAGCGCTTGGTAGACGGCAGCATCGGCAATCTGTAGGAAGCGCCTTTTAGCAGCTTGCCTGCTCAGAGGGGTTCGCACCCATCAGGTCGCAGGTGTCTTGCGTACGGGATGCGGTGCCATGCTGCACGAAGGCGATTCGCCTTGCCGCCAGGAGCGCCTGGTCCAAGGTTTCGGCGGTGAAGATGATGGTGATGCCCTGCTCCCCGTTGAGCTTTTCCAACAGGCGGCCCAGCTCTGCGGCCTCGTCTTCCGAAAGTCCGTCGAAGGGTTGGTCCAAAAGCAGGATCTTCGGTTCCTTCATGAGCGCCAGTGCGATGGCGAAACGACGCTTTTCGACGGCGGTCAGGTCGCGATAGCGTTTGTGCTGTTTTTCGAAGCCTGCAGTAGCGAAAGCCGTCTGCGCCTTCTCCCATACTTCCGGTTTCTGGAAGAAGGGGAATTTTTGCAGATAGCGTGCCACGGCGATGCCGGGGATGAAGGGTTCGGAAAGCACCGATGCGCAGGCGGCGCGGCCATTGGCCAGGCCGCCGCCGTATTGCGGTCCGAAGATCACCTTGCCGCTTTGGATGCGCGAAAGGCCCAGGATCACCTTGAGGATGCTCGTTTTGCCGGAACCCTTGGGACCTACGATGCCGAACAGGTCCCCTTCGTCGACGGTAAGGAACAAGCCGTCGAGGACGTTCTTGACGGGGAAGCTCTTCCGAATGCCACGAAGGATGACTGCCGGCTTGCGCATTGGGCTCCTTTTCTTCATCTGTGTTCAAAACGCGAATGGTCCGCGTGGGAATGGCGTGCGCCGACGGCGCCCGGCGCCCTGTGTTTCCCATCGCGAAGAACAGATGTAAGTATAGCCAGCTGAGAAGGGGGTTTTCCCTCATCGCAAAAAATCCAGCATACGCGAGCGCGAACGTCACATTTACCGCTTCGAGCGTGAAGATGCCTTGCTTGATCTGAGGGTTCGGCATGAAAAAGCCGCCTCGTCGAATCGGGTGGCGAGACGGCAGGGGGATCGGCTGTCTATTTCGAGGGGGTCAGATGCCCAGCTGCATGACTATCAGATTGATGACCATGATCAGCAGTGCAACGCCTGCGCCGCGAAGGCACATGCTTGCTGTCTTGGGGCGTTTTTCGCGCCAGAGGAACCAGAGGATGAAGCCTGCAGGGGCGACGAGGATTCCCAGGATAGCCCATGAGATGCCGCCTGGATCGCGAAGGGTCTGGGCGGGTTGATGCTCTTGGTGCTTGTTCGGCTTCTTGCTCATTTCGGCTCCGTGTTCTATGAAAATATGACCACGATAATAATATCAGCCAAGCATGTTTTGGGCAAATCGGGGTCTCTGTCGTCCTGGAAGGCGGCGCTGAAAGTGATGAATTGGTGAAATACGATCTTTTCGGACCAAAATCTGCGCAAGAAGCTATAATGGCTTCTGCACTACGGTGCATGAATCACATAAGGGCGTATAGCGCAGCGGGAGCGCACTTCCTTCACACGGAAGGGGCCACAGGTTCGAACCCTGTTACGCCCACCATTGAATTTCTGCAGGTCAGCGGCGAAAAGTTAACGCAGCTGGCCTGCTTTTCGTTTGCGGTATCCTGCCTGGCGTGTGTCAAATGTGTGTCAGGCGTGCGTCAGGAGCATTCTGGTGCAGCCTGTCGAGCCTTTTGATTGCCGCCTTTGCGTCATCAGTACAGGTGTGTCGCGTAAATGTCGCGTTGGCATTCGCGGCGTTCGGCATAGTCGAGCGCCTCGACCGCTTTCCGCAGGTCGGAGGCTTGTATGTGGCAGTACGCGTCGAAGGCCATGCGTTCGGTGGGGCGTTCCGCAATCAGTATTCGGTCCGAAGACGTTACATGAAGTCTCGGGTTGCCTTCGAATATTTCGGCATTGTTTCATCGGAAAAAGCCCTTGACCTATTTGCTTTCGCGGACTAAAGTACACAACTAGTTGAATACCTAAACCGTTGAGGCGGGGGGTAAAACCAACTGAGCGCTTACAGAGAGCGGGCGTTGCTGGAAGTCCCGCAGAAATGCTGAGCGGTAAATGGATCGCCGAGGGAAA
>SFII01000005.1 GCA_004555335.1 Coriobacteriaceae bacterium
ACCGCGAGGGCGGCTGCCTTGACTACTTCCCCAACAGGGTCAAGGACGACACCCTGGTTCGTCCCGAAATGTGGAACGACTAATCGCTTAGCTAAAGCGAGCTAAATCGTCGCAAGACGCGGCGTACGTCCCGCACCCTACCGTAGATTGAGGGTGCGGGACGCGGATTACCACTCCCCAAACCAGCGCCCATCTTCAAGATGGGCGGGGGAGTGAAACAGTAAGGAATTTGTTATGGCTACTACTGACGCCGAGATCATCGCCGGTTTGACTGAAGAAGAAAAAGCTGGTGCGCTGAAGAAGGTTGTTGGTTCTTCCTTCTTGGGTAACTTCATCGAGTGGTTTGACTATGCAAGCTACTCCTACTTCGCAACCGTTATCGCAGTCGTATTCTTCCCTGAAGGCGACAAGATGGTTGCAACCATGTCTACCTTCGCGGTATTCGCACTGTCCTTCCTGGTTCGTCCTATCGGCGCTCTGTTCTGGGGCAACATGGGCGACAAGAAGGGTCGTAAGTGGACCCTGTCCGTATCCATTTTGCTCATGTCCGGTGCAACCTTCCTGATCGGCTGCCTGCCCGGTTACTCCGTAATCGGCATTGGTGCTCCCGCACTGCTGCTGGTTCTGCGTATGTGCCAGAGCTTCTCTGCTTCCGGTGAGTACGCTGGTGCTTCCACCTTCATCGCAGAGTATGCTCCCAAGGATCACCGTGGTTTCTACTGCTCCATGGTTCCCGCATCCACCGCAACCGGTCTGCTGGTCGGTTCTCTGTTCGCAACCGGCATGTATGCAATCTGGGGTGCTGACTCCTGGTTCGTAACCACCATCGGCTGGCGTATCCCCTTCTGGCTGGCTGGTCCTCTGGGTTACGTTACTCACTACATCCGTACTCATCTGAACGACTCTCCCGTATATCTGGCTATGATGGAAGCTGTCGAGAATGCTGGTGGCGACGTTGCTGAAAAGCACCCCATCCGCGCTCTGTTCCGCGACCATCTGAAGGTTACCCTCATCGCTTTCGGTACTGCTGTACTGAACGCAATCGGCTTCTACGCTGTTCTGACCTTCATGCCCAACTATCTGGAAGCTGTTCTGGGTTACGATCCTTCTAGCGCCGGTACCATCACTACCATCACCCTGGTCGCTTACATCTTCATGATCTTCCTGTCTGGTAAGATTTCCGACAAGGTTGGTCGTAAGAAGATGCTGATCATCGCAGCATCTGGCTTCATCATCCTGACCTATCCTATGTTCATGCTTATGGGCACCATGTCCTTCGGTCTGATCCTGCTGGCCGAGCTGATCATGAACGCTCTGCTGACCATCAACGACGGTACTCTGGCCTCTTACCTGACCGAGACCTTCCCCACCGAGGTTCGCTTCTCCGGCTTCGCATTCACCTTCAACCTGGCGAATGCAATCTTCGGCGGTTCCTGCTCCTTCATCTGCCTGGCTCTGGTTAACGCAACCGGCAACCAGATGGCTCCTGCATTCTACGTAATGGCTATCGCAGCTGTTGCTCTGGTCTGCATGATCCTGTCCAAGGAGTACACCGGCAAGGACCTCACCGAAATCTAAGTTCTGCTTGCAGCTACTTGCTCAAGGAAACGAGTATTTCGAAATCAGAAGGACCGCTTCGGCGGTCCTTCTTTTTGTGTCTGAGCACATGCATCCTGTCGCCCGATATTCGCCGGGAATCAACGTGTATGGATGCGGCCTGATATAGAATTGCAGTGTTTGAAACGAATTCGATCAGGAGGTGGCATCGATGATCAACGAGCAGATGCTCAAGTTGGGGCAGGAGCCTTCGTCAATCCGTGAGCTTTTCGCCTATGGTTTGGAGCGAAAGGCCCAGATTGGGGAAGATAAGGTATTTGATTTCAGCTTGGGAAACCCGAGCGTTCCCGCACCGGATGCGGTCTCCAGGGCAATCGGCGACTTGGCTTTGCTTCCTCCTGCAACCATCCACGGCTACACTCCCGCCCAGGGAGCGCCTGCGCCGCGTGCCGCCATTGCCGCAAATCTCAATGAGCGTTTCGGCACCTCCTATAATCTGAATGACCTGTATCTCACTTGTGGTGCGGCTGCTTCGTTGAATATCTGCCTGAAGGCGCTTGTCTGTCCTGGCGACGAAGTGGTGGTCGTCGCACCCTTCTTCCCTGAATACCGTGTTTGGATCGAGGGAAATGGCGCGAAGCTGGTTATAGTTCCTGCGCGCGAATCTGATTTCCAGATCGATGTGCCTGCGCTGGCGGCAGTCCTGAATGAAAACACCAAGGCAGTGATCATCAACACCCCCAACAATCCCGTTGGCGTGGTCTACACCCCGCAGACCCTCCGCGAGCTTGCCGGCGCCCTGCGCGATGCCTCGGAGAAGTTCGGGCATCCCATCTACTTGATGTCCGACGAGCCCTATCGCGAACTGGTTTATGGCGACAACGTGGTTACCTGGGTTCCTTCCGTCTACCAGAACACTATCGTGTGCTATTCCTGGAGCAAATCGCTTTCCATGCCCGGTGAGCGCATCGGTTACATCCTGGTTCCCCCTGAGCTCGAGGGTGCGCGCGAGGTGTATGCGGCTATCTGCGGAGCGGGCAGGGCTCTTGGCTTCGTGTGCGCGCCTGCTCTGTTCCAGAAGGTCATCGAGCGCTGCGTCGGTGAGCCTGCGGATGTCGATGCCTATGTGCGCAACCGCCAGCTGCTCACTTCCATGCTCGACGAGCTTGGGTATGAATACATCGAACCTCAAGGCGCCTTCTACCTGTGGGTGAAGGCCTTGGAGCCCGATGCCGCCGCCTTTGCTGAGATGGCTAAGTCCTTCGAACTGCTTTTGGTTCCCAGCGACAGCTTCGGTGTCGGTGGATGGGTCCGTTTGGGCTATTGCGTGAGCGATAAGGTGATCACCGGTTCATATGACGCATTCAAGGCCCTACGCGCCCAGTACGCATAAAGGGAAAGGCTTGCCTTGTACGGACTTAAGACTGAAAGCTGTTTCGACAGCGCCCACTTCCTTGCCGATTATTATGGGAAGTGCGAGAACCTCCATGGCCATCGTTGGAAGGTCGTCGCCTATCTGGAGCAGGAAGAGCTGCAAACCGAAGGAACCATGAAGGGGATGGTCTTGGATTTCGGGGAATTTAAACGGGCTGTCCGCGATCTCACCGAAAGCTTCGATCACACTTTCCTGGTGGAAGAGGGAACCCTTTCCGCGGCGACCCTGGAATGCCTTGCGGCTGAGGGTTTTTCCGTCAAAATCCTGCCGTTTAGGACCACGGCGGAAAACCTTGCACGCCACTTCTTCGACACGTTGAGCGAGAAGGGCCTGCCTGTAAGCCAGATCGATGTCTACGAGACCCCGAATAACTGCGCGATCTACCGCGGTTAGGTGATGCCGATGACGCGATTGGAAATCTATTGCGATGGAGGCTGCCGCGGCAATCAAGCCGAAAAGAATGTCGGCGGATGGGGTGCGTACCTGGTATGGGGCGAGCACGAAAAGGAGCTGTTCGGGGGAGAGCGCAATACCACCAACAACAAGATGGAGTTGATGGGTGCCATCGAGGGCTTGCGCGCTATCAAGAACAAGAATGTCCCCGTGGATGTATACGTTGACAGCGCCTATGTGCTCAACGGCATCACCCAATGGATCTTCGGCTGGATGAAGAAGGGCTGGGTGAATAGCAAGAAAGAGCCTGTTGCGAATAAAGAACTGTGGCAGGAGCTGCTTGCGCAGAAGAACATGTTCCCCGATATCACCTTCCATAAGGTGAAGGGCCATTCCACCAACGCCGGGAACAACAAGGCGGACGAGCTTGCCAACCGCGCGATGGATATGGTGTTGGCGGGAAAGCTGTAAGCTTCCGGTAAACGATGTGGCGGAACAGTAACGTTGGGGAAATGACCCGTTCAAGGGTGCATTTTTGGGGTAGCATCATAGAAGCTGAACGGCGAAAGCTGTTACCGAAAGGAGATTCGAAATGGATCAGAAGGTTTACGAACTCATCAACGATCAGATCAACAAGGAGCTCTATTCCGCATACCTGTATCTGCAGATGGCAGACTACTATGAGGAAGAGGGCCTGTCCGGTTATGCCAACTACTTCGAAATCCAGGCTGCAGAAGAGCGCGACCATGCGCTGATCTTCCGCAATTACCTGCATGCGAACGGCATGGCGGTCAAGCTGCTGGCAATCGACCAGCCCGATAAGGAATATCAGAATTTCATGGAGCCCCTGGAGGCTGCCTTGGAGCACGAGAAGTACGTCACCGCGCTCATCAACGACATCTATGCTGCGGCAGATGAGGTGAAGGACTATCGCGCAAAGCAGTTCCTGGACTGGTTCATCGAGGAGCAGTGCGAAGAAGAGGAAAATGCCATGGGCATGATCGACAAGATGAGGCTCTTCGGCTCCGATCCCCGCGGCTTGTATGAGCTCGACCGCGAAATGGCAGCCCGTGTCTATTCCGTTCCCAGCCCTCTGGCAGGCGAATAGGGTCTGACTGCAGCGCCCATTCGGGCGTGAAAGCGGTATTGATCTGCTAGGTCGGGGTATCGGCTTTCCGGATCCTCCCGCAAAGCTCTGCTTCCGTTCGGAAGCGGGGTGCGGGGCGTCCGGGGCCGGTACCCCATTCGTATTGAAGAGCTCCGACTTTCCCGCTCTATCAAAAGATTCCCCGCCTTTGCGGCATGTGTCACAATGAAGATTATGGAAAAAAGGAAACATAACACCAAAAACCAGGCTAGCCGCCCGCAGAACTGCCCGTATTCCAAGGAGTGCGGGGCGTGCAGCCATGTGAACATGCCGTACAGCCGTCAGCTCGAGCGCAAGCAGGAATACATCGCGCGCTTATTCGAGCGCGAGATTTCCCAAGGCTGCGTACTCGAGCCGATCCTAGGCATGGAATGCCCTTGGGGGTTCAGGAATAAGATCGTATCCCCCTTTGCTGTGGAAAAGCGCAAGCCGGCATCACGCACTGCGAAGTCCGGCAGCAAGGGGAAGGCCTCACGCCGTGCGCCCGGACGTGCTCGGGCGGAAGGAATCCTCCACGGCATGTACGCACGGGGAAGCCATCGGATTATCAGGCTGGATTCCTGTCCGGTCGAGCACGAGAGCGGCAGGAAGGTGGTGAAGGCCGTTGCCCAGATCATGGCGCGGTATGGGGTGCCGGCTTACGATGAGGATGCCGGCACGGGATTCATGCGTCATGTGCTCGTGCGGGTAGGCCACAACAGCGGCGAGGTGCTGGTGGTGCTGGTGACGAATGGGCGCGAGTTCACGGGTTCGAAGAACTTCGCGAAGGAGCTGGTGAAACGCTGCCCGGAGATCACCACCATCGTGCAGAACGTGAACACCCGTCAGACCAACGTGATCTTGGGCGAGGAAGACCGCGTGCTCTATGGCCCCGGCTTCATCCTCGATACCCTGTGCGGGCTGAGTTTCAGGATCTCGCCCCGGTCCTTCTACCAGGTGAATGCACGACAGACCGAGACGCTGTACCTGACCGCGATCGATTGGGCGCTCGAAGACGCCAGTGGGGCGCACGGGGTCGAATCGATCATGGATGCGTATTGCGGAACCGGGACGATCGGGCTCGTTGCGGCATCCCGTTCGAAAAACGCCCGCGTGGTGGGCGTCGATAAGGTGGAGGACGCGATCCGCGATGCCAAGAAGAACGCCGCGCACAACGGCATCGAGAACGCGGAATTCGTCGCAGCGGATGCCGGGGCCTTCTTGCGGGAGCGGGCAGCCCAGGGCGAGCGCTTCGACGTGCTATTAATGGACCCGCCCCGTGCGGGTTCGAGCGAGGAATTCCTCCGTGCCGTCGCCGAATCAGGCGTGGGGCGCGTTGCCTATATTTCCTGCAACCCGGAAACCCAGGCGAGGGACGCGCGCATCCTCGACGGCTTGGGTTATAAGGCCAAGCGCATCAGGGCGGTGGATATGTTCCCCCATACCGACCATGTGGAAAACGTCATGCTCTTCGAGCGCGCGTGATACGGGCGCCCGATTTGTCTGAAAGGGAAGTGGTTTCGATGCAAGACGAAGTGAGCCGAATCATTGGGCGCACGCCTCTGGTTAAGCTCGAGGGCTTTTCCGCCCAGGTGGGCGCCGAGGTGTTCGTGAAGTACGAGGCAGCCAATCCCGGTGCTTCCATCAAAGACAGGGCGGCGCTGTGCATGATCGACCGTGCGGAAGAGTGCGGGACCATCAGCCCCGGGGCAACCCTGATCGAGCCGACTTCGGGGAACACCGGAATCGGCATCGCGATGATCGGCGCTGCGCGCGGGTATCGGGTCATCCTGGTCATGCCCGAATCCATGAGCAGGGAACGCCGTGCGCTCGCCGCCGCCTATGGCGCCCAGGTGGTGCTGACTCCCGCCGACCAGGGCATGGCAGGTTCCGTGCGGGAAGCAGAGCGGCTCGCAAGCGAGATAGGGGGGTCCTGGATCGTCGGGCAGTTCACCAACCCCGACAATCCCCTCGCACACGAGCTGGGCACCGCGCCGGAAATCGAGGAGCAGCTGGGTTGCGCCCCCGATTACCTGTTCGCCGGCGTGGGTACCGGGGGAACCGTATCCGGTTGCGCCCATTATTTCGCGAAGAAGGGCGCTGCAACGAAGGTGTTCGCTATCGAACCTGCGGAAAGCCCGATCATCTCGCAGACCTTGGCAGGGCAGCAGGCCGTGCCGGGAACGCATGGCATTCAGGGCATCGGAGCGAATTTCATCCCGGATGCGCTCGACCTGGACGCCCTTGACGGAGTGGTCCCTGTTTCCACGGAAGAGGCCTTGGAGCATGCGCGCGCGGCAGCGGCGTCGGGCCTGCTGGTGGGAATCTCGTCTGGGGCGAATCTGGCAGGCGTGAGGCGCTATGTCGCCCAGCATCCCGAGGCAAAGGGGTCGCGCATAGTCACCTTCGCCGTCGACACGGGCGAGCGCTATCTGAGCACGAGTCTTTTCGACGGCTTGTCCTAGGAGCGAAGATGGAAAAGGCATGCAATGCAATCGAGCGTGCTGCGCAGACCATCGCGCAGCGATCGCTTGCCGGCCCTGATTCCCCGGTGCTGCTCATGGTTTCGGGTGGAAGCGATTCCACGGCGTTGGCCTATATCGCAAGCGAACTGTCCCAGCGGGGCGACATCGGGCAGGTGGGCGTGCTCCATGTGAATCATTCCCTGCGCGGCGAAGCTTCCGATGCAGACGCGGAATTCGTCACCCATCTTGCGGATATGCTGGGGCTTCCCCTATATCTGTACACGGTGGATGTCGCGCGCATCGTCGACGAGACGGGCGACAACCTGGAGGCGGTTGCGCGGAGGGAGCGCTACGGCGCCGCCTTCGATGCGTTGGAGAAGCTCTGCCTGTATGCGGGCCGTCCCCTGAGCGAGGGCCGGATCTTCACCGCGCATACGCGCAACGACCGTGTCGAGAATTTCTACATGCGCTCTATCGTGGGAACGGGTCCGGGCGGATTCCGTTCCATGCTGTATCGCAACGGCGCGGTTGCAAGGCCGCTTCTGGACACCGAGCGCGACCAGCTGCGCGAGTTCATCAGCCTGCGTGCGATGGGCGGAGAAGCGGGCGGTACCGCGGTCTGCCGCGATGGGGAAGGGGCCCTGTGGCGCGAGGATGCCACGAATGCGCATACCGATCAGTTCCGCGGCTACGTGCGGCACAAGGTCATACCTCCCGCCCAGGAAAGGAATCCCCGCCTGCTCGAGGTGCTGTGCAGGACCATGAACCTCATCGCAGACGAAGACGACATGCTCGACGGGATGGCGCAGGACATTGTGGACGAATGCGCAAGTTGGATCGGCACCGAGGGGGATCGCCCATGCGGTTGCGTGATCGCCCCCGCGTTCGGAAGGCGGCCCGTGCCGCTTCAGCGCCGCGCCCTCGTGATCGTGCTGAAGCGCATCCTGGGCGATGATGCCCGTATCGAGACGCGGAGCGTCGAAGAGGCGATCGCGGCATTCGAAGGGGGCTTTCCCGTCAGCGGCTTCGCGGGCAATATCCAAGGGGATCTGGCCCTTTCCGCGAACAAGCTGGGCTTGCGCATCGAGCCGATGGCGGCGTATCGCAGCCGCAGGAAAGGGCAAAGGGGGAACACGTGCGAGTAGTGCTTGCATCGGGGAGCCCCCGCCGCCGCGACCTGCTTGCGAGCGAGGGGGTTTCCTTCGAGGTGTGCGTGGCGGACGTGGACGAATCCTTAGATGACGACCTGGCGCAGCGTCCCCATGATGCCGCGCGCGAGTTGGCGGGCAGGAAGGCCCGCGCGGTGTGCCGGCTCCTTATAGGGCAAGGCGAACCAGCGGGCGCATGCCCCAAGGAGCGCATCCTCGTTATCGGATCGGACACCATGGTGGTTTTGGGTAGCAGGATCTACGGCAAGCCCGAAGACGATGACGAAGCGGTGGAGATGATCCTTTCCCTTGCGGGGAAGACCCATGAGGTCGTTACGGGCGTGGCCGTTTGCCAAGTGAGGCCCGATGGCCCTGAAGGCGTGCGGATCGAAGAGGACTCCTTCCTCGAGGCCAGCTACGTCACTTTCAGGAATCTCACCCGCGAAGAGGCGCTTGAATACGTCGCCTGCGGGGAAAGCGCCGACAAAGCGGGTGCCTATGCCATCCAGGGCGAGGGCGCGCACCTTGTCGAACGCTTCGAAGGCGATTATGACAACATCGTGGGCCTGCCGGTCGGAAGGCTGATGGACCGATATCCCTGCCTGCGCAACCCGGAGGCGTGATGCGTTACCGTGCCGTGAAGGCGCGGAAATGCCGATTTGATACAATGACCTGTCATGGAAACCGATAATTGGGGGTTGCGCCACCGCGCATCCATCCCGTGAGGAGGCGGCGCTTGCGCCAGGATATCGAAAGCATTCTCTACGACGCGGAGTGCATCCACGACCGCGTCTTGCAGGTAGGGACCCGGATCACCCGCGATTACCAGGATAAGGACCTGCTTCTGGTAGGCGTCCTGAAAGGCTCGTTCGTTTTCTTGGCAGACTTGGCGCGCAGCATCGACCTTCCCGTAGAAGTGGATTTCATGGTGGTGTCGTCCTACGGTTCGGGTACCGAAAGCAGCGGGGTGCTCACCATCGCGAAGGACCTTTCCGTTCCCGTGGAGGGCCGGCATGTGCTGATCGTCGAGGATATCGTCGACAGCGGCTTGACGCTATCCCTGCTTGCGGAAGACCTACGCTCGCGTGGGGCGGCGTCGGTCCAGGTCGCCGTGCTATTGGAAAAGGATGTGCCCCGAAGCCATCAGGTGGAATGCGCCTATTCCGCATTCCATTGCCCAGACGCTTTTCTTGTGGGTTATGGCTTGGATTATGCCGAAAGGTACAGGAATCTTCCCTATATCGGTATCCTCAAGCCTGAAGTATACGAAGACAGGGCCCAATGCCCCGATGCCCGCCAGTCCGGGCGATAGGATTCGAACATGTTCAACCAGAATAACGACGGAAAGAAGAGCAACGGAAACCGCCCGGCTGCGGTGTGGACCATCCTCACCTTCGCGCTGTTTGCCATCCTGGCGTACCAGCTTGCGACGGGGATGGGGTCCGAAAAGGACCAGCGCCAGACCGATACGCTCATCACGTCCGATTTCATCTCGGCGGTGGATGAAGGCCGCGTGAAGGAAGTCACCTATGACGCCGGCAATAACGAGGTCACCGGCGTGTACTACCCGGTGGCAACGCTGGGATCATCGGTGCTCGATGCCTATAACACAGCCTTCGATTCGCTCGATTCCGCTTTGGGTGCGGCGAAGGACCCCGATGGCGCAACGCTGTCGGCTTCGGTGGAGACGTCCCAGCTGGAGCCCCAGAACCTGGGCGATGAGCGCAATTTCAAGACCTCATGGGTGGGAAGCGATTCCTTGGGCGAGCTCATGGGCGAGCACCCTGAGATTCCCTATGATGTGAAGTTGCCCAATTCCACCCTGTCCACGCTGTTCTCCTACCTTCCCATGCTTTTGATGGTGGGTTTCTTCATCTTCCTGTTCGTCCAGATGTCGAAGAGCAACAATTCCCAGATGTCCTTCGGCAAGACCAAGGCGAAGATGGCTGCCGAAGAGCGTCCCAAGGTGAAGTTCTCCGATGTTGCGGGCGTCGACGAGGCGGTCGAGGAAATGAAGGAGATCAAGGACTTCTTGGCCGATCCCGCCAAATACCAGGCTATCGGTGCGAAAATCCCCCGCGGCTGCCTGCTGGTGGGCCCTCCGGGTACCGGTAAGACCCTGCTCGCCCGTGCGGTTGCAGGCGAGGCAGGCGTTCCCTTCTTCAGCATTTCAGGTTCCGACTTCGTCGAGATGTTCGTGGGCGTGGGCGCTTCCCGCGTGCGCGACCTGTTCAAGCAGGCGAAGGAAGCCGCTCCCGCGATCATCTTCATCGACGAGATCGATGCGGTCGGCCGCCAGCGCGGTGCCGGCCTGGGCGGCGGTCATGACGAGCGCGAGCAGACCCTGAACCAGCTGCTGGTGGAAATGGACGGTTTCGAGGCGAACGACTCGGTCGTGCTGATCGCGGCCACCAACCGTTCCGACGTCTTGGACCCCGCGCTTCTGCGTCCCGGCCGTTTCGACAGGCAGATCATCGTCGACGTACCCGACGTCAAGGGCCGCCTGCGTATCCTGCAGGTCCATTCCGAAGGGAAGCCGCTGGCCAAGAACGTCGACCTGGAGAAGATTGCGGGCCTGACCCCTGGTTTCGCGGGCGCCGATCTGGCCAACCTGTTGAACGAGGCGGCGCTTCTGACCGCCCGCCGCGGCAAGAAGGTCATCTCCATGGACGAGGTTACCGAGAGCATGGAGCGCGTCATTGCAGGCCCCGAACGCAAGGGCCGCATCATCACCGAGCAGACCCGCCGTACCATCGCCTACCACGAGAGCGGCCATGCCCTGGTGGGCCACCTGCTCGAGCACGCCGATCCCGTGCATAAGATCAGCATCATCAGCCGAGGCCGCGCCTTGGGCTATACCCTTTCCATCCCCGAAGAGGACAAGGTCCTTTCCGGCCGCAAGGAAATGATGGACGACTTGGCCGTGTTCATGGGCGGCCGTGTGGCGGAAGCCATCTTCTGCGATGACATCACCACGGGCGCCTCGAACGACCTGGAACGCGCTACCAAGATGGCACGCGCCATGGTCACCCAGTACGGCATGAGCGCCGAGCTGGGTACCCAGATCTTCGGGCAGCCCAACCACGAGGTCTTTTTGGGCAGGGACTACGGCAACACCCAGGACTATTCCGACGAGACCGCGCGCCGTATCGACGACGAGGTCGCGCGCATCATGAAGCAGGCCTACGACTGCGCCTACCAGATCCTTTCCAGCCACGCCGACCAGATGCATCAGATGGCATCCGTCTTGCTGGAAAGGGAAACCATCGACGGCGAGGCCTGCCAGGCCCTGCTCGACGGCCGTTGGGACGAATACTTGGCCCACGAGCAGAGCGAGGAAGGCCGCAAGCAGCGCGAGCTTGCCGCAACCACCTTGGCCGAAGAGCCTGCGGCCGAGCAGGGCGAGCAGGAAGGCGCGCATCGCTTTTGCCCCGAATGCGGCGGCCCGGTCGAACTCGGCAAGGTGCTGTGCGATGCCTGCAACCGGCGCATCGCCGCGCAGATGGAAGATCCCCAGGATTCCCCGAAAGGCGAATAGATGATCTGGAATTGCTCAGGATGCAAATTCGATACCAGGATGCCCTTCGTGATGGGCATCCTGAATGTAACCCCCGACTCCTTTTCCGATGGAGGTAGCTACGGCGACACCGAGCAGGCGCTTGCGGCTGCACGCAAGATGATCGACGAGGGCGCCCTCATCATCGACGTGGGCGGCGAATCCACGCGTCCCGGGTCGACCGAGGTTTCCGTGGAAGAAGAGCTCGACCGCGTGCTCGATGTGGTTCGCACGCTTGCCGCTGAAGGCATATGCGTGAGCATCGATACCCGCCATGCGCAGGTCGCGCGCGAATGCGTGAAGGCGGGCGCCTCCGTCATCAACGACGTCTCCGGTTTCAGGGACCCCGCCATGGTGGAAGTGGCAGCCTCCTGCGATGCGGGCCTGGTGGTCATGCATATGAAGGGCGAGCCCAAGACCATGCAGGATGCGCTCGAATACCAGGATGTGGTTGCCGAAGTGAGGGATTACCTTGCCGCCCAGGCGCTCATGCTCGAACAGGCGGGCGTGGACAAGTCCCGCATCTGCGTCGATCCGGGCCCCGGTTTCGGGAAGACGCCCAAGCAGACCGTCGAGCTGATGAGGAATATCCAGGAGATCAGGCATCTGGGCTATCCGGTCATGGCCGCTGTCTCCCGCAAGAGCTTCATCGGCTGGGCGTACGGCATCGACGATCCCAAGGATCGCGACGAAGCGAGTGCACAAGAGGCGCTCATGGCCTGCGAGCTGGGAGCGAGCGTGGTCCGTGCGCATAATGTGGCGGCCACCCGTGCCAAGCTGGAGGAGCTGCGGCCCTATGCGCTTATCGGCATCGGCTGCAACATGCCGCTTGTCAAGACCAACCCCGGCGAGGAGACCGAGGCGAAGATCTCGCAGCTGAACATGGCGATCGGGGATCTGTGCATGCTTCCCGATACCCAGGTGATCGACATCTCCTCCTTCTACGAGAGCGAGCCCGCCTATCTGGAAGACCAGGACCGCTTCGTGAACGCCGTCGCACTCATCCGCACGGGCATCCCCCCGCGCGAGCTTCTGGGGTATCTCCATGCCGTGGAAAAGAGCCTGGGTCGTGTGCGCGAGCAGAAGAACGGTCCCCGCACCTGCGATCTGGATATCCTGGACTACCAGCTGTATCTGAGCGAGGATCCGGTGCTCACCTTGCCGCATCCCCTGCTCAACGAGCGCGATTTCGTGGTCAAACCCCTGCTGGAAATCCTCCCCGGGCATATGCTCGCCAACGGCACGGTGGTGTCCCCCGAAACCGTGACCGTGGGAAGGGCATACCGCCTGTAGCTTCGGATTCTCGAGAAAGCTTTCAACCCCATCCGATCGATTAATCGAACGGGTGGGGTTTTTCTTTCCTGGACCATGAATATGGCGTGCTGATGGAGATATGCCCATCCATTTATTTTCGGGATAAATTAAAGAGTTGTGAAAAAGAAGGACTGACGAAGAGGAGCGTATATGGCGCAGGAGCAGATCGAGCAGGTGAAGGCATCGGCCGAAAAGGCAGACGGGAGCTCGGGGGCTGGGAGTTCCTCCTCTATCTCCAGGATGGGAACCGCCTCCATTCCCCGCTTGATCGTCGAGTTCGCCATTCCCTCGATTGCGGGCATGGTCGTCAACGGCGCCTACAACGTGATCGATTCCGTCTTCCTGGGCCAGGCGATGGGTGCTACCGGCCAGGCGGTCATGACTGCGGCGAACCCCATCATGGTCATGTTCATGGCCTTGGCTATGCTCATCGGCAACGGCGGCAACGCCCTGTGCGCCTTGCGTTTGGGCGAAGGCAGGCACGAGGATGCCGAGCGCTGCCTGGGGATGACGGTGACCCTGGGTATTCTGATCGCCGCGGTCGTGGCCTTCATCGCCCTCTGCCCCATCACGGTGGACTTCCTGCTTTCCCTTACCAGCGCAACCCCGGAGATCCTGGATCAGACCCGCCTGTTCGTGAGGATCCTCAGCGCGGGCTTCATCTTCCAGCTCATCGGCATGGGCGTGAATAACTTCATCCGTACCGCAGGTGCGCCCAACCGTGCTCTGGGAACCATGGTCATCGGCGCCGTTGCCTGCACGGCCTTCAATTATCTGTTCGTGATCGTGTTCGGATGGGGCGTTGCGGGAAGCGCGCTTGCCACCATCAGCGGTCAGGCCGCATCCTTCGTGAGCGTGCTCTGGTATTTCCTCTTCACGCCCGGCGTGCCCCTGAAGCTGCGCTTGCGCCTGATGGGGCTTAAGGTCCGCGTGGTGGGACGTATCTGCGCCCTGGGCTTGCCCAGCTTCATCCTGCAGGTGGGTATCGCGCTCGTCGCAATCGTCAGCAACGCGATGCTGGTGAAGTATGGGTCCCAGCATCCCTTGGGTGCCGATAACGCGCTCGCCTCTATCGGCGTCGTCACGCGTCTGACCATGTTCAGCATCTTCCCCTTGATCGGCACCGCCGTCGCCTTGCAGCCCCTGCTGGGCTTCAATTACGGCGCACGCCTGATCGCCCGCGTTCGCAAGACCTATTTCTGCGGCATCGCCGGGGCAACCGGCATCGCCTTGGTGCTGTGGGTCATCGTGCAGGCGTTCTCCCATCAGATCATCGGGGCGTTCGGCCTGCGCGACCCGCAGTTGGTGGACTTCACGGCGTTCGCCCTGCGCGTGCAGCTGATGATGCTTCCCCTGGTGGGCTTCCAGATCGTTACTTCCAATTACTTCCAGGCGACGGGTCAGCCGGCAAAATCCATCTTCCTTTCGCTGACAAGGCAGATCCTGTTCCTTATCCCCTGTTATCTGGCGCTCCCCATCATCCTGCCGGGCATCTTCTCGGGCTTGACCGGCTTGGATGCGATCTATTTCGCCCCGCCGGTTGCCGATGCGATTTCCATCTTCGTCGCAGGATGCTTTGCGGCATTCGAGCTGAAGAGGCTCAAGAAGATCGAATCGGGATCGATCAAGGTGCATATCTAGCAGTAAGCCGCCGCTTCAAACCGAAGCGGCGGCTTCGTTTCGCGCGCTGCGAAAGCAGCGGGTCTTCCCGATAGGGTTGGCGGTTTCCGTCGGTTTGGCGGGCCCTCTTCGTTCGAAGCGTGTTTCGCATCCGCCTTCGCGGGCGCAGCCATCCTTCGGCTTGATACAATGGGAAAAGGCATTGGGGAAAAGAATCGAAACGAGGACGAATGCGAATCCTGCTCATCGAAGACGACAGCTCTCTTTCCGAGGCGCTTGCAGCCATCTTGGAGAACAGCGACTACCAGGTGGAGGTGGCGAGCGACGGACTCGAAGGGCTTTCGTGCGCCCTGAACGGGAATTTCGATGCGATCATCCTGGATATCATGCTTCCCGGGATGAACGGATTCGAGGTCCTGTCGGAAATCAGGGCACGTGGCGTGGCAACCCCTGTGATGCTGCTCACGGCGCGCGATTCGCTGCATGACAAGGTTGCCGGCCTGGAAGGCGGCGCCGACGATTACCTGACGAAGCCCTTCGCCCCGGCAGAGCTGCTTGCGCGTTTGAGGGCGCTCACGCGTCGTTTCGGGGAGGCTTCCTTCGACCATGTGTCCTTGGGTAATACCAGCCTTGACCTGAATAGCTGCATGCTCTCCTGCGGGGACAAGGAAGTGCATCTGGGCTTCAAGGAATTCTCCATCATGCGCATCCTCATGACCAGTTCCTCGTGCGTCACTTCGAAGGAAACCCTGATCTCCAAGGTTTGGGGTTCGGGTTCCATGGCGGAGGGCAACAACGTCGAGGTGTATATCTCCTTTCTGAGGAAGAAGCTCGCCTTCGTGGGCTCCGACCTGAAGATCGTCACCCTGCGTAAGGTGGGGTATCGCCTGGATGTGGGCGAGAAGTAGTTTATGGCCATCAAGTTCGAGGACGTCGTCGACGTATTCAGGACCCATCCCAAGCAGGACCGTGCGCTTGTCGGTTTCAGGCGCAACTTCATCGTCGTCAGCAATCTGCTGGCGTTGGTGGTCCTGTTGGGCCTGCTGGTATTCTCGACGGTGGCGAACTACAACCAGCAGGTTGCGGAAGTCAACCGGGCCCTCGATGCGGTGGTTGTGGAAAAGCTCTGGGAAAAGGGCTACGACGTTACCGGTCATGAAGAGCGGGAAGATGAGGAACCCTCGGGTAAGGAACCCAAGAACGGCATCCAGATCTATCCGGATGGTTCGGGCGGCATCCGTTTGGAGGATTCCCTTGCAACCCCCCGAAACGTGGAGGAAGACGGTATCGTCGCCACCATCACCTATTTCTGCGAGCCGGGCAAAACTCCCGAAGTGGAGGGTGCTTCGGCGAACCTGTCGGATGAGGTGATCGAGCAGGCGGTGGGGCTGGCGGTCGGCTATGCCCAGGAGGATGTGGGCCATATTTCCCAGGGAAGCATCGGCATCCTGGGCTTGCGCTATGCGGCGTATATCGGCGAAGAGGGCGAGGTCGCCGCGGTATTCGCTTCGGGAAACTTCATCAAGCATTCGGTGGTTTCGCTGCTTGTCGCCTTGGGTGTGACCATCTTAGGGGCCCAGGTGCTTTTGTTCTTCGCGAGCATCTTGCTTTCGTATGTGGCGGTGCGCCCCCTCGAGGAGTCCTGGAAGCGCCAGCAGCGCTTCGTTGCCGACGCGAGCCACGAATTGAAGACGCCGCTTTCGGTGATCATGGCAAGCAACTCGCTCATGCAGGCAAGCCCCGATGCGACCGTTGCAAGCCAGAAGCGCTGGACGGATACCATCGGAAACGAGTCGGCGAGGATGCTCGAACTGGTGAACGACATGCTTTTCCTAGCCCGCTCCAACAGCGTTGCGAGCAGGGCGGAATTCGAGACCTTGGACTTCAGCCAGCTGGTGCTGGGCGAGGTCCTTCAATTCGAATCGCTCGCCTTCGAACGCGGGGTGGGCCTTTCCGAGAACATCATGGAGGGGATCTATGTCCGCGGCGAGGCGAAGCAGCTCAAGCGCTTGGTTGGGATCCTGATCGATAATGCGTGCAAGTATGCCGGGTCGGGCGGGGAAGCGGAAGTGGTGCTGCTCAAGTGGGATATCACCGTCGTGCTCCATGTGCGCAACAACGGCCCGAATATTCCCGAAGAAGACCTTCCGTATATCTTCGACCGCTTCTATCGGGCGGATAAGGCGCGAAATCGTCAACGGGGCGGTTTCGGTTTGGGCCTTGCCATCGCCAAGGATGTGGTCGAAACCCATAGCGGCACCATCAGCGCGTCGAATGAAGGCGAATGGACCTGCTTCACCGTCCGCCTTCCCTATGCGGTGAGGTAACCCGCGGCGCCCATCTTGCCGGCGCCGCGACGGTGGGGCGAAACAAGAAAAGCAGCCCGAAGGCTGCTTTGCAATCAACTGGTGCCCGGGGCGGGATTTGAACCCGCACGTCTTGCGACAGAGGTTTTTGAGACCACCGCGTCTGCCGTTCCGCCACCCGGGCGTAGACTGATAGTATAAACGAAGACCGATAGTTTGCAAGCTGCCCGTAAGAAGTATTCGGGCGGCTTTTGCCGTGGAAGGAGCTTTCGTGCTGGACCCCCGCCTGAACGATGAATTGGACGCGTATCTGGACCGTAATTGGGAGGCCATGATTTCCGAACTCGACCGGCTGGTCCGCATCGAGAGCGTGGAAGACAGGTCGCAGGCGTGCGAGGGCGCGCCCTATGGCCCCGGGCCCGCCAGGGCGCTTGAGGAAGCGCTTGCGCTTTGGGCTTCGTATGGTTTCGAGCCGCATGATTGCCAGGGGCATGTGGGATATGCGGATTGGCAGGGCGAGAGCCTCGTCCAGATAGGCATCATCGGGCACGTCGACGTGGTTCCCGCAGGGCAGGGCTGGTCTTTCCCGCCTTTCCGGGTGACCCGTCGCGACGGCTTCCTTTTGGGCAGGGGTGTTTCCGACGACAAGGGCCCCATGCTCATGGCGCTCCACGCAGCGCATTTCTGGATGGAGAAGGGGCGGCGATTCCCCTATACCCTGCGCTTCATCATCGGCAACAACGAGGAAACCGGCATGCATGACCTGGAGTACTACCAGGAGCGCTTCGACGATCCCGCGCTGCTGTTTTCCCCCGACGACGAATTCCCCGTCTGCTATGGCGAAAAGGGCGTCTTCCAAGGTGTGGTGAAGAGCGCCCCGATCGAAGGGGGACGGATCTTGGAATGGGAAGCGGGCATGGCGGTGAACGCGGTTCCCGGCACGGCGCGCGCGGTTGTCGCCTGCCGGATGGGGGAACTGGGCGGGATTCCCGACTGCATCCGCGCAGTAGAGCGCGAAGACGGTGCGGTCGAGCTTTCCGCCTCGGGTGTGCAGGCCCACGCCTCGACACCCGAAGAGGGCGAAAGCGCCCTTGCCCACCTGGCCGGTTTCCTGCTTCATGCGGGCGTGTTGGAGGGGGCCGAGCTCGAATGGATGGAGCTTGTACATGACGTGTGCTCGAGCTTCGACGGTTCGGGTCTGGATCTGGCCTGCGAGGATGGGGACTTCGGTCCCCTGACTCTGGTAGGCGGGGTCGCATCGCTCGAGGATGGCCGCCTCACCCAGACCATAGACATCCGTTTCGGAAGCGGGATCACCCCCGAAAGGCTGACCGAGGTGTTAGAGGCTAGGGCGGACCTCTGCGGTGCGCGCTTCGAGCTGCTCCATTGCATGCCCCTGTTCGCCCAGGACAAGGATGGCGATCTGGTGCAGACCCTGCTCGGGAGCTATCGGGATGTGACCGGCGACATGCAGGAACCGTTCACGATCGGCGGTGCGACCTATTCCCGCCACTTCAAGGCGGGCGTGGGATTCGGCGTCGATGTCCATGGGCAGTCGAGGCCTTCCTGGGTAGGCAGCATGCATGCTGCCGATGAGGGGGTTTCCGAAGAGGCCCTGAAGAGCGCTTTCAAGGTGTATGCGGTAGCGATCGAGCGTTTGATGGATTTGGAGATAGGATTCTAGCCCCCGGCTTCTGCGCTCCTGCTTTCGGGCGGGGCAGGGCCACTGCGGCCGCGCCCGCTTCGGTGCCCGAAGGAGGGATCGAAGCGGCAATCGGGCCGGTTTTCCTCCGCAAGGTAACGCGAGAATGCGTATTCGGAAACGGATTGTTGCATTCGCGGATTTCTTCTGCGTTCATAGGAGAAGCCAATGGTTACTTGCTAGAATGTTCGGTCGGAGAAGGTCGCGTCCAGTAAAGAAGAGAAATGATCAGACGAAACAAGATACAGGGTAAGCATGCCGCTCATGCGAAAAAGGAAGTAAAGGCGAAAGCAGGGGAAGAGAAGGCTGTCTCCCCAGGTCACGCTACGGAAAATAATGAGGATCCGCTGGAGGGCGATCCGGTATCCACTGAGCCGGAGAGCCTTTTCACCGAGCTTCCGAAAATCGAGGTGAAGCAACCTGCGGCCTTTACGGTGCCCATGGTTGGCGATTCCGTTCCCAGCGAGGGCGAGACCGTCCGCATGGATTTCGTTCCCGAGCAGGGCGGTCAGGAAGCCGCCGCGCATCCTTCCCTTGCGGGCATCCCCCCGATTGTTTCGGACGACGCGTCTTTCCAGTCGCCCGAATGGAGTCCTATCGAGCCCGAAAAGCAGCGCGAGCCCATCGACAAGAAGAAGCTCGGCATCGTGCTGGGTTCCGTATTCGGCGTGCTTCTGCTCATCTACCTGATCGGCATGCTGGTGTTCAGCGGCCGTTTCTACCCCAATACCGAAATCGGTGGCGAGGATATCTCCATGCAGACCATCGCCGATGCAGCGAATACCATCGATGGCATCGCCTCCGATTATTCCATCGAGGTCAAGGGCGAGGGTTTGGATTTCTCCGTGTCCTCCGAGGAAATGGGCATCGACATCGACGGATCGAAGGTGGCGGGCGACGCGCATGCGAAGGTGCCTTCGTGGGGCTGGCCCGTGTACGTGCTCAAGCACAACGATCTGTCCGATTGCCTGGCTGCCCAGTACAACGAGGGAGGCTTGAAGGAAATCGTCGATGCGAATGTAGAGGAATGGAATGCGAACGCATCCGATCCCACCGATGCGACCATCGCATACAATTCCGATTCCAAGAAGTTCGAAGTAGTCCCCGAGGCAACGGGTGAGAAGCTCGACGCTGCGGCGGTGCTCGAAGTGGTGGACGAAGCAGCCCTGGAGATGGAACCCAAGGCTGAAATCGGCGAGGACCAGCTGCTCCAGCCTGCCGTCCTGAAAGACGATGAGCGCCTCGCGAAGGCGGTTGAGGACGCGAACGGTTATATCTCCGCCGATATCGCGGTGAAGATGGACGGTCACGACGCCGGAACCATCGACGGTGATCAGATCTCCCAGTGGGTTACCCTCGATGGCGACTTGAATGCCACCTTCGATGAGGAAGCCATGGACGCTTGGCTGACCGACTTCGGCAACGATTTGGATACCATCGGCAGCGAGCGTACCTATACCCGTCCCGATGGCAAGGAAGTGACCGTGGAAGGCGGCACCTACGGTTGGGAAGTGGATAGCGCCGCCCTGGTCGATACCGTCCGCGATGCGATCGTGAATGGCACCCAGGGAGAGGTCGAGGTTCCCGTGATCGCTTCCGGCGTGTACTACAACGCCGAAAACGGCGTCGACTGGGCGGATTATCTGGACGTCGACCTGAGCGAGCAGCATGCGCGCTATATCACCGAGTCCGGCGAGGTCATTTGGGAAAGCGATGTGGTCACGGGCACTCCGGACGGCGTGCACGATACCCCTACGGGCGTGTGGACGCTCTTCAGCATGGAAAGCCCTGCAACCCTGAAGGGCGATATCCAGGTCGCGACCGGCCAGCCCGAATACGAAACCCAGGTGCAGTACTGGATGCCCTTTACCTATTCGGGCTGCGGTTTCCATGACGCAACCTGGCAGCCCGCCTTCGGAGGCAGCCTGTACACGCAGGGCTATGGATCCCATGGTTGCGTGAACCTTCCCTACGATGCCGCGGCCTCCCTGTTCGAGAAGGCATCGGTGGGCTTGCCCGTCGTGGTCCACTGGTAAGCGGTTCCGCAGGAAGGGAAACGATACTGTCTGGCGCTCGCCGAAAGGCGGGCGCTTTTTCGTGGCCTTGGGGTCCGTCTCGTGCGGGGGCTTGCCGGGCACCCGTCGTGCACGGGTTTGTGCCGGGGGTGCCGGAGGCTGATCCGTGTCGGGGGGCGTGTGGTTCGCGGTGTCCCCGAGTTCCTTTACGGCTTGCATTCGTTGCATGTCGTACTGGGGAGCCGTGTGATTTGCCGACATTCCGGATTGATGGGCGTTTCTACAAAACCCCAGGACAGAAGCCTATCCATAGAATGCATGATAGGCATGGTCCGGGAAAGATGATGGAAATCGCCTTCCTGCACGATAGACGCGAAGGCGTTTTCGGGGCATTCTTTATACCGTGGCAGGGGCATATCGGCGCCTGCCCGGGTGTGCCGGCGTATCCGATCCGGCCGCCTTGCAATCATGTCGCTTTCGGGCTGCTTGCGCGCAAAGAGGCGCGTTGCCCGGGATAGGAAACGAAAGAAAGGACCAACCCTATGAAATTCGGCGGAATCGGCGTTCCCGAGCTCCTCATCATCCTTGCAGTCGTCCTGCTCATCTTCGGACCCAAGAACCTTCCCAAGTTGGGCTCCGCCATCGGCAGGACGGTGAAGAACCTGCGCGAGGGTATGAACAGTGCCCCCGATATCGAGATCGATGAAGACGACAAGAAGGCCGAAAAGGACGCCGACGAAGCGGAAGAGGCCGAAGAAGAGCCCGAGCGCAAGGTCGTGAAGCGCCGCAAGAATGCAGCCGAAGAACCTGCGGAAGAGGAAGAATAGCCCCTTCGACCTGTTCGAGGATTACCGAGCACCGTCTCTATGGCGGTGCTTTTTCTGTCTGGGGCGTATGATGCCCATGCAGCAGGTGCGGGGTGCCTTCCGTTCGTCTGCTACCATGTGCCGGAAAAGGATCGGAAGGAGATGGAAGATGGCGGACCAGAAGCTGCCGCTTGACGGGCTTTCGTTCAGGCGAATCGTGGGTTTCGCCTGCAGCCAGTCCTTCATCATCTCCGTCTTCCATCTGGGGATGGGTTTTGCCGGGGACGGCGCCTTTCCGAGTGGTCCGTTCGGCGGATTCGACCTGATCTGCGCGCTTGTTTCCCTATTCGCGGGTTTCGTCGTGCTGTCGAGCTTGCCGGAGAAGATCCGTTTCGCAATACTTTCACGGCCTGCGCTCGTATTCGGCGGCGTGCTGATGGCGCTGGCGTTCCTCTGTCCTGCAAGTTTGCCGCAGGCTGTGCGCTTTGCTGCCGATTGCGTGCTCGGCGCATGCTGCTCCTTCCAGGTCGCTGCATGGGGCAGGTCGTTCGGCGCCCTTGAAACCGAGGGCTTCCTGGTCGAGATGCTCGCGGGCTTCCTGCTTGGGGCGCTGCTCTGCCTGCTTTTCTCCTTGGTGTCGGAATCAGGGGCCTTCGCGCTGATGGCCGTTTTTCCCATTGCGAGTGCGGCCTGGATCGACGCCCCGCAGGCGCCCGGTATCCGTTCGGTTCCGGATTCGGAAGACCTTGCGATTGCCCAGATGCTTTCCGTGAAGGTGATGTGCGGCACCTTCTGCTTCGGTCTCTCTGCAGGTTTGATCGGCGGTATCCCTTCCGCGGGGTCATGGTCGGTCGGCTTGCTTTCCGCGCTTCTGTTCGCCGCCTTCCTTGTGGGGACGCTTTCGATCGTGCTTTCCGATGGTTTCGGGAAGGGCGATTCGCTGAACAAGTCCTACCGGCTTTCGGTGTTCCTATTCCTTGCAGGCATTCTTGCCGTTTCGCTTTCCGGAGGAGGAGGGTTTCCCATCGAGGGAACCGATGTGATGCTCGCGGGCTTCTTGGGCCTGCAGGCGATACTGGCTTGCCTGTTCTTGACGGTTTCCAGGCTCCGCAAGGCGGATGGGGCCGTTGCCTTCTCGAGCGGTTTCGCCTGCCTGTTCGGGGGCCAGGCGGCAGGGTTGCTCTTTTCCATGGGTGCGCTTCCCGCGCTTGGGGCGCCTGGGTACCTGCCGATCGTCTTCGCCGGCTTGATCGCGCTTGCGGCGTGCATCTTCCTGTTCACAGAGCGCGATTTCGACAGCATTTCGAAGACGGTTGCGGAAGACGACCGTTTCGAGGCGGCATGCGCATCGATTGCCTCCGACTTCTGCCTTTCCAAGCGAGAGGCGCAGGTGCTGCCGCTCGTGCTCCGCGGCCGTACGAGCAGCCGCATCGCCGAGGAGCTGGGTATTTCCAAGAGCACGGTCGACACCCATTTGCGCCATATCTATTCCAAGTGCGATGTATCGGGGAGACAGGGGCTGATAGATCTGAAGGAGGGCAGATAGCATGCCGGGGATGCTTCCCAGCCCTGCCATCTCGGTGATAGGCAGGCATAATTCCGGAAAGACCACGCTCGTGGAGAGGCTGATCGCATACCTGGGCGCGCAGGGCCTCGACGTGGGCAGCGTGAAGCACCATGGGCATCCGGGTTTCGAGATAGATGTTCCGGGCAAGGATTCCTACCGTCATCGCCAGGCGGGCGCGACGGAGACCTGGATCGCCGCACCGGGAAGGCTCGCGATGGTCAAGGACATCGAAGGCGATCCCGATTGCAAGAAGATCGTCGAGGGGATGCCGGGCCATGACATCGTGATCGTGGAGGGATACCGCCTTGCCGGCCTGCCCGCGATCGAGGTGATGCGGCAGGGAAACGACCGGGATCGGGAAGTGGCCCGGGCTTTCTATGAGGCGTCGGTCGAGGGCATCCCCTTGAGCTGCGATATCCTGCAATCCCTGCGCCGCAAGGGGCATCCGGCCCCGGACATCTCCGACGACAGGGGCGACCTTGCCGCCAAGATGCCGGGTGGCGGGACCGTTGCCATCGTGAGCGATATCCCGCTTGCGCGCCAGGCTGCGGAAAACTACGGCATCCCCTGCTTCGGCATCGACGATATCGAGGGGATTGCGGGTTTCGTGCGGGAGCGGTATGCCCGTCCCCGCCTGAGCGTTGCGATACAGGCGGGCGGGGAAAGCCGCAGGATGGGCGAGAGCAAGGCGCTCGTGGGCTTTCTGGGAAGGCCGCTCATCATGCGCGTGATCGAGCGGGTGGCATCCGTTGCAGACGAGATCGTCATCACCACCAACGAGGAAGACCGGTTGCGCTTCCTCCACGATGCCTACCCCCATCTGGATATACGCCTCGTGCCCGATGAATGCCGGATGCGCGGTGCGCTCCCGGGCCTGTTGACGGCGTTTCGGGCGGCGCGCTTCCCGCTTGTCGCCGTGGTCGCCTGCGACATGGTATTCGCCTCGGCGGATCTGATCGCACGGGAATACGGCATGCTCTGCGATTCGGGGGCCGACATCTGCATCCCATGCGACGAGGATGCGATCGAGCCCTTCCATGCGCTGTATCGGCGCGATGCCTGCCTTGCAGCATGCGAGCGGGCGGTTTCCCGGGGCTGCATGCGCCCGCGTGCCCTCCTGGACGGCCTTGTGGTCGAAACGGTCGACCGCGCCGCGCTCGTGGCGGCCGATCCGCAGGCCCACTGCCTGGTGAACGCGAATACCCCCGAAGAGCTTGCCGCAGCAGGGCAGATCGCCATGGGGGAAGGCTTCTCCCGATAGCCGCCTGCCCAGGGAGCGAACCCGCCTTTTCGTGCTGTGGCGATTCTGTGTCCCTTTCTGCTACAATGTTGCAGCGCTCTACTTCGGTAAAGCGCATCCAGGAGGGAATGGGGGCGCAATGCGCGCCGAAAACGAAAGGAAAAGGGAAATGAAAAAGAAGCTCACGCTCGTGCTCGGCTGCGCTTTCGCACTGTGCCTCGGCGCATTCGCCTTGGCGGGTTGCTCTTCCTCTTCTTCCGACCAGGCTGAATCCACCGATCAGCTGGCAGTGGAAGAGGGGATGGATTTCATCGTAGGTTTCGACCAGGACTATCCTCCCTACGGCTTCGTGGGCGATGACGGCGAATACACCGGCTTCGACCTGGATCTGGCAAAGGAAGTCTGCGAGCGCAACGGTTGGAACTACGTTGCCCAGCCCATCAACTGGGATGCTAAGGACGGCGAGCTGAACGGCGGCGCCATCACCTGCATCTGGAATGGCTTCACTCGCGAAGGCCGCGAAGACCAGTACACCTTCTCCAACGACTACATGCGCAACGCGCAGGTTATCGTGGTCAAGGCCGATAGCGACATCAAGTCCCTGGAAGACCTTGCTGGCAAGAGCGTTGTCACCCAGGTAGACTCCGCAGCTCTGGAGGTCCTGGAAGGCGATCAGGCGGAACTGGCTGCAACCTTCGGTTCCCTGGAAGAGCAGTCCGAATACAACACCGTCTTCATGCAGCTTGAATCCGGTGCGATCGACGCGGTTGCCTGCGACCTGTCCATCGCCCAGTACCAGATGTCCGCTAAGCCCGATGCATATGTCATGCTCGACGAAACCCTGTCCGAAGAGCACTATGCGGTCGGCTTCAAGCAGGGCAATACCGACCTGGCCGACGCAGTCAATGCAACCCTTGCAGAAATGAAGGAAGACGGCACCATCGAGAAGCTGTGCGAGAAGTACGCCGAGTACGGCATCTCCTTCGAGAACGTTGTCCTGTAGGGAACGGCAACACCAACTGATTCGTTGATTTGACTGCGGGCGGCCCTGTCGCCCGCAGTCTTGTGCGAGGTAAGGAATCCAATGACGCTAGCAACCATGCTGGGAATGCTGGGCGAGGGCTTCATCATGACCTTGAAGATCTTCGCTTTGACCCTTCTGGGGTCGATGCCCCTGGGCATCCTCATCGCCTTGGGTCGTATGAGCAAGATCAAGCCCATCCAGTTTCTCTTCCAGGCGTATATCTCCATCATGCGCGGCACCCCGCTCATGCTGCAGATGTTCGCGATCTACTTCGCCCCGTACTACGTGTTCGGTATCGAGCTTTCCCCTTCGTCCAAGTTCAATGCGACTATCGTCGCCTTCATCTTGAACTACGCCGCGTATTTCGCGGAAATCTACCGCGGCGGCATCCAGTCCATTCCCCGCGGCCAGTACGAGGCTGCAAGCGTCCTGGGCTATTCCAGTGTCCAGACCTTCATGAAGATCGTGCTTCCCCAGGTGTTCAAGCGCATCCTGCCCGCAACATGCAACGAGATCGTCACCCTGGTGAAGGACACCTCGCTTGCCTTCTCCATCGGCGTTGCGGAGATGTTCTCCTCGGCGAAGGCGCTCGTCGCCTCCCAGGTGACCATGACGCCCTTCCTGTTCGCTGCTGCCTTCTATTGGGTCTTCTGCCTGCTGATCGAAATCGTCATGGGCAAGATCGAGAAGAAGCTCGACTACTACCATGATTAAGGAGTCAACCGTGAGCGAGAGCAAGCTTCCCGTCGTCCGCCTTCAGGACGTGCATAAGAGCTTCGGCGACAACGAGGTTCTGAAGGGTATTTCCCTCGAGGTGAACAAGGGCGAGGTCGTGGCCATCATCGGCGCTTCCGGCGGCGGCAAATCGACGTTGCTGCGCTGTGCGACGCTGCTCGAGGAATTCGATCGGGGTTCGCTGTCGTACGGCGATGTCCAGGTTGCCCAGGATGTGGACGGACACGCCCAGTACGGCGGCAAGAAGGTGATCGGCGCCGCAAAGGAGAAGTTCGGGCTGGTCTTCCAGAACTTCAACCTGTTCCCCCATTACACGGTCTTGAAGAACGTGATGGATGCTCCCATCTGCGTTCAGAAGAGGGACAAGCAGGAAGTGGAGAAGGAGGCGCGCGCAATCCTGGCGCGTATGGGCCTTGAGGGCAAGGAGGACCTGGTTCCCTGCGAGCTTTCCGGCGGCCAGCAGCAGCGTGTGGCAATCGCCCGTGCGCTGTGCATGAACCCCACCATCCTGTTCTTCGACGAGCCCACGAGCGCGCTCGACCCCGAGCTCACCCAGGAAGTGCTGCGCGTCATCCGCTTCCTGGCCTCCGAGCACATGACCATGGTCATCGTCACGCACGAGATGGGCTTCGCGCGCGACGTTGCCGATCGCATCATCTTCATGGATGGCGGTGTGATCGTGGAGGAGGGCCCCGCAGAAGAGCTCATCACCAATCCTAAGCACGAACGCACGCGGGCATTCCTCAGCAAGTTGGGGGACTAAGGCGTTCGGAAAATCGGAATTCGCTATACTGGCTTTCGTTTACATTCAGAAGGCCTGGGCGCATCCCTGTCGGCCTCGATGACCGTTGGGGGATGCGCCTTTTCCATGTTCGGGCGAAGGGGCGCCGTACGGCTTGCGCCCCAACTTGCCCGCAATCATTCGACAGGAGGGGCAATGGCTGAAAACAGCACCCAACCGGACCTGGTGCTCGGCACTGCCGGGCATATCGACCATGGCAAATCGTCGCTCATCTTCGCCCTGACCGGAACCGACCCCGACCGTCTTTCCGAGGAAAAGGAGCGCGGCATCACCATTTCCCTGGGCTTCGCGCAGCTATGGCTGCCCGACGGCCGCTTCATGGGCGTGGTCGACCTGCCGGGCCATGAAAGGTTCGTGCGCCAGATGATCTCGGGTGCGACCGGTATCGACGTTGCCTTGCTGGTGGTTGCGGCGGACGATGGCATCATGCCCCAGACCGTCGAGCACATCACCATCCTGCAGACCTTGGGTATCCGAACCTGCGTGGTGGCCCTGACCAAGATCGACCTTGTGGATGATCCCGAATGGATCGATTTCGTGGCAGACGACGTCCGCGAGCATCTTGCCGCGACGCCCTATGCCGATGCGCCCATCATCCCGGTTTCCTCGAAGACCAGGGAGGGTTTGGACCAGCTGCTCGTGGCCATCCAGGAAGCGGCGGATCGGGCCGACCGCACCCACGAAGGCGCGGCGATGCGCTATCCGGTCGACCGTGTGTTCACTATCAAGGGCGCCGGCACGGTTACCACGGGCACCCTGTGGACGGGGACCGCGTCCCCGGGCGATTCGGTCGAGATCCTTCCTTCGGGCAAGGTGGCGAAGATCCGCTCCATCCAGATCCATGGCAAGCCGGTCGAGACCGCATATCCGGGAAACCGCGTCGCCATCAACCTGGCGAATATCAAGACGGACGAGATCGAGCCCGGCGACTTCCTCGCCCAGGTGGGCGCCATCAAGCCGAGCGACCGATTCGATGCCTGGGTCACTTATATCGACAACGACAAGACGGGTAAGCCCATCGAAAGCGGCGCGAGGATGCATATCGCCCACGGTACGAGGGAGATCCTGGGCCGTATCCTGTTCATGAACGGCGTGCCCCAGCTCGAGCCCGGCGAATCCGCATTCGCCCAATTCCGCTTGGAGGAACCCCTGGCGCTTTCCCATGGCGACCGTTTCATCATGCGCACTTATTCCCCCGTGCTGCTTGCCGGCGGCGGGACGGTCATGCTCGCGCATCCCTTCAGGAGGACGGGCTTGAACGATACCGAGCAGTCCATGCTCGAGGCCCTGCGCGATGGCGGCATCCAGCAGGCGATGGAGCTTGCGGTGGAGGCGGAATCCATGCCCGTTACCGCGGAATTCGTTTCCCGCCTTGTGGGCGTCGAGCCCGCCCGTGTGGAATCGATGCTCGAGGAGGGAGCGCAAGCCGGCCGTATCGTGAGGCTGCCCGGTGCCGAACCCCTGTTCACCACCGCGCAGGTGATCGAGCGGGCCAATGGGGTCATCGAAGCCCAGCTCGATGCCTTCCATAAGGAAAACCCCAAGGACCATGGAATAGCGAAGGACGCGTTGCGCCAGCGCTGCTACCCCAAATCAACGCCGGCCTGCTTCGATGCGCTGCTGGCCTGTGCCATCGAGGCGGGGAAGGCCGTCGCCTCCGACGCCGTGGTGAGCCATCCCGACGCATGGAGCCGCTCCCAGCAGAAGATGATCGAGGTAGCCGGGCGTTTCGAGCAGATGATCGCCGGAACGGGCCTCACGCCCCCATCCTTGCAGGAAATGGCGAAGGAGTGCGAGGTCGACATGCCCTTCGCCAAGCGTGCGATCGCGTATTCCTGCGACCAGGGCCACGTGTGGAGGGGCAATGCCGACTTCTTCTTCGAGCTTCCGGCGATTGAGCAGGCGAAGAAAACGCTAGCCGAGCATTTTGCCTCAGGTGGGGAAGGCACGGTTGCGGCGCTGAGGGACGCTTTAGGCACTACCAGGAAATACATCGTCCCCCTGCTGGAGAGCTTCGATCAGGCCCGCATCACCAAGCGATCCGGTGACGTGAGGCGCCTCGGCTGATTTGAAAAATGCATAGCATGATTACGAAAGCCAATAGGAAAATATAATCATCGCGATAAGGATGGAATCATAAAATTTGAGGCTTCGGTAGTTTGTGTGACAAGGGGCTAGCCTAGGCAGCAACGCTCTTCGCTCCCTTCACGCCCTTCTTCCTCGCCTTCACCGGGCGACCC
>SFII01000006.1 GCA_004555335.1 Coriobacteriaceae bacterium
TCAAACGAAGCACTCCGTGGAGGAGAATACCACTTCGCCGCCCGCGGTCTCGACGCAAGCAGAAATTGCTTCGCCGGGAACACCGTCACGGTCGCCGATTACGACAACCTTCTTGTTAGCCAAGATGCTCATGTTGCCTCCTCTCGTTTAACTCGTTACCGACAGTCATATGGTATGCCGCTTTCGCGGCCTGCACCTGAATTGAATAAGGGAGACGACTTATGCGTAATGACGCTTGATCATTTCCTCTACGGCCTCGGGAGTTGCGTCTTCCTTGACCAGTTCGTCGATCTTCTCGCCGTTCTCATAGATGGCAACGGTGGGCAGACCAGCGATGCCCTGGCCGATAGCAACGCGGCGAGCCTTGGAGGTGTTCATAGCGCAGAACTTGATCTTGTCGCCATAAACCTCGGCGAAGCCGTGTACGTGGGGCATCAAAGCTGCGCAGGGAACGCAACCGTCGCCATAGTAGTCGACCAGGACCTTACCCTCAGCCTGCAGAACCTCGGGTTCGAAAGTCTTCTTATCTACCTCGAGCATCGTTATTCCTCCTCTTTCGTGTGATTTGAATGATGCCGGTTTACTTCTATTCGAAATGGAAGCTTATTCCATTTCAGACAGGTACTTCTCTGCCTGCATTGCGGCGATAGCGCCGTCTGCGGCAGCGGTGACGACCTGGCGCAGGCTCTTCTTGCGCATGTCGCCGACAGCCCAAACGCCCTTGACGTTGGTTGCCATGTTCTCGTCGGTTACGACATAGCCGTTCTCCATGTCGATGACGCCCTCGAACAGACCGGTCTCGGGAATCATGCCGATGAAGCCGAACAGGCCGAAGATGCCGTCGTCTTCGTCAGCCTCGATGACGGTCACTTCGTCGGTCTTTACGTTGCGGACCCACATCTTGCCGAGCATGTTGGGGATATCGCCCTCGTCGACCTTCTCGACGACGGTGTCCCACATGAAGCTGAGCTTCTCGTTCTTGAATGCCTTCTCCTGGATGGACTTGGCGGCGCGCAGGGTGTCGCGGCGGTGGATCAGGGTAACCTTACGAGCGTACTTGGTCAGGTACATTGCCTCTTCTACTGCGGAGTCGCCGCCACCGACGACGTATACCTCGAAGTCCTCGAAGAAGTTAGCGTCGCAGGTTGCGCAGAAGGAAATGCCCTTGCCGGTGAACTTGGCCTCGTTCTCGCAGCCGATCTTGCGGGGATGTGCGCCGGTAGCCAGGATGATGGTCTTTGCGCAGTACTCTTCGTCCTTGGTGGTGACGATCTTCTTGATGTCGCCTTCCAGCTCGACAGCCTTGACGGTTGCGGACAGACGCTCGCAGCCGAACTTCTCGCACTGTGCGGTCATGCGGGCGATCAGGCTGGGGCCGGACTCTTCGATGTCGACGCGCTGTCCGGGATAGTTCTCGATTTCGTCGGTGATAGCGATCTGACCGCCATCCTGACCCTTTTCGACGATCAGGGTGTTGAGCCTGCTGCGGCCGGCGTACAGGCCTGCTGCCAAACCACCAGGGCCGGCGCCCAGGACGATTACGTCATATACCTTTTCCATTTAAATACCTCGTCTCTATCTGTCCGGCGGCCCGACGGTTCCGCATTAGTGGACCGGAGCGTCAAGCCACGACGGCAAACAACATTTGCATAATATCGCAATGATGTATCCGCTGCCATAATGACACCGCCAATTATTCGGCGGTAGGAAGCATTATATACATTTAATGACAGCGATAATTAAATAAGTCAAGTTTTCTCATAAATCTTTCGAATGGAACCACACGGGACGCCTTGTTTTCACGAGGCTATCACAGGGGTATAATGTTGAATGCTTCGTGTCTTAGGCATCCCGAAGATGGCGAAGCGATCACTAATCGCGATATAGAAAGAATGGGAGAACCGATGATCATTCTGGTTGTAAACGCTGGCAGCTCCACCTTGAAGTGCCAGCTGATCGACATGGACAACGAAGAATGCCTCATGAAATCCAACGCCGAGCGCATCTACGGCCCCGGCACCTTCATGAACGTCACCTTCCTGCCCTCCAAGAACAAGGAGCACTTCGAGATGGAGGGCGCAAGCCACGCCGACTGCCTGTCCAAGCTGCTCGAGACCATCTTCGCAAGCGACGAATGCCCTGTTAACTCCATCGAGGACATCGCCGGTGCCGGCAACCGCATCGTTTCCGGCGGCGAATACTTCGACAGGTCCGCGCTTGTCACCGACGACACCCTGGAAAAGGTGAAGATCTGCGGCGAGCTGGCACCCCTGCACAACCCCCACGCAGCAGCCTGCATCGAGGCACTGCGCGAGGTTGCACCCAACCTGCCCCAGGTCCTGGTATTCGACACCGCGTTCCACATCGCCGGCCTGCCCGAGAAGGCATACCGCTACGCCCTGCCCGAGAAGTACTACTCCGAATACAAGATCCGCCGCTACGGCGCACACGGCACCTCCCATAAGTACGCAGCCGAAAAGGCAGCCGAAGTACTGGGCAAGAACGTCGAAGATCTGAACATCATCACCTGCCACCTGGGCTCCGGCGGCTCCGTAAGCGCTGTCGAAGGCGGCCGCTGCATCGACACCACCATGGGCTTGACCCCGCTCGAGGGCATCCTGATGGGCACCCGCACCGGCTCCATGGACCCTGCCATCGTTACCTTCATCATGCGTCGCGACAACTGCACCCTCGATGAGATGGACGACCTGATGAACAAGAAGTCCGGCCTGCTGGCCATCTCCGGCATCTCCAACGACATGCGCGAGCTGGAAGAGGGAGCAATCGCCGGCAATGAGAAGTGCCGTCTGGCCCTGGATATGTACAACCGCTCCGTCCAGAAGGCGATCGGATCCTTCTACGCCATCATGCCCCGCACCGACGCAGTCGTAGTCACCGCAGGCATCGGCGAGAACAGCGAGTTCACCCGCAGGGAGATCTTCGAGGGCCTCGAGCACATGGGCATGATCGTCGACCCCGAGAAGAACAAGGGCCGTGGTGGCGACCGCGTCATCTCCGCAGACGACTCCCCCGTCAAGGTCCTGATCATCAGCGCCGACGAGGAGATGTGCATCGCCCGCGAAACCATGGCTCTGATCTAATCCGGCCATACGCTTCGCAAACAGCAAGGCAAAAGAAAGGAGCCGCATCGATGATGCGGCTCCTTTTTGGTTTCTATGGCGGAGACGTGTGCGAATCGAACACACCCAAGACGTTCTGCGCGCCCCGCAACGGCTTTGAAGGCCGCGGGCCCCACCAGGGAACCATCCGTCTCCGTGAGTGCATAGGCATCCTATCATAAAGATGCGAACCGTGTCATTCTTTTTTTCATAATCCTGATAATATTTCGGCCGTTTTTCCCTTGCTATTCGAGGTTTTAATCACGATGACAGCGATTATCAGCAATTCCGATTATCGATTGAAATACTCACTTTTGAGACTTTCGTATCATCTTCTGAAAAAGCAACGGACGCATTTCGCCCGCAAACGGAATAAGCACACGAAGAAGCCGGGCGCCCTGCATACAGGCCCAGGGCGATTCCATGCCTCCGATTTTCAGCCCGCCAAAAGGATGCGCCAGCGAAACCGAAGCAGGCGGCCCAACCTGCGTAACGGCCGGAGAACCCGATCCCGAAGAATGCCCAAGACAGAAAAAAGCGCCGGTAAACCGGCGCTTTTGGATTTCCTGGCGGAGAGATGGGGATTCGAACCCCAGATACGCTTTTGGCGTATACACGATTTCCAATCGTGCTCCTTCGGCCAGCTCGGACATCTCTCCGTTAAGTCGAATGCTCCATGTATGTCATGCAGCGCTAGAGATTATACAATAACCCGCAGATAAGCTGCAAGTACTTATTTTTCTTCTTTTTCGGATTCTTCTTGCGCAGACCCTTCATCGGTTGCGACGTCATCGGCAGAGGCGGCGTCATCGGCAGAGGCGGCACCATCGGCCCCGTCACCGGCTGCATCCGATGCTTCCTCCCCGCCTTCGGCAGCATCATCTGCAGTAGCCACATCATAGGACAGGCCCTCGGGCATATCGTTGATCTTCACATCGGCCTTTTCAACGAACTCGGAAAACCAATCGTTGTATGCGGAGGATTTCAGGTTGTCATTGACGACCCCACGGACATATTCTGCCAGCTCGGAAGGGACCTGATCGATGGAGGTCACCGTTTCGGGAGCAGTGAAGACCTCGGTGCACTTGATGATATGGATGCCGTAGTCGGAAGTAACCAAACCGCTCACCTGGCCTTCCTCGAGACCGGCCAAGGCATCGGTGTATTCCGCGACGAAGGTGTTCAGCTGATCCCAGCCCACATCGCCGCCTTTTTCTGCGGAGACGGTATCGGTCGAATACTGCTTCGCGGCGTCGGCGAAATCGAGCTCGCCGCTATTGATGCGACCCAGAACCTCTTCCGCCAAAGCCTCGTCACCCGCTTTGAACAGGATATGGGAAGAGCGCTTCGCTCCATCGAACAGGGGGGCGTACTGCGCCAAGTAGTTGACCACTTCCTCATCGGTTGCGGGCTCGGGCGCATTCTCTTCCAAAACCGCTTCCTGAAGCTGCTTCTGGAGCATGGGGACCTCGATGCTCTCGCGATACGATTCCTCCGTCATGCCCGCTGCGGCAAGGGCGCTTTCCCAAGCCTCATCGGATTCGAAGTTGGAACGGGTAGCCTCCACGCTCGCGTCGATGTCCGCCTTGGAAACGGTGATGCCCTTTTCCTGCGCCGCCTGCTTGATGAGCTCGGTATCCTTCATGTTGTCGATTACCTGCTCCCTGATGGTCTCAGGGGTGTACCCGCTTGCCTCCATCCAGGAAGCCCAGGCCTCATCGTCTTCCAGGCCGTTATTCTTCCTGAAGTTCTCGATGTACTCCGTGACATCATCTTCCATGATCTTCTCGCCGTTAACCGTTGCGGCAACGCCCCCGGTGAGGCCCGACTTGATCGAGCAGGATGCCAGACCGAGCAGGCATGCCGAGGCGAATGCGAGCGAGAGCATTATGCAAGCAAGCTTCTTCGACTTCATGAGTGCACTTCCTCCAATAAAGCTGCGATTCGAAATCAACCCCGCTATTTTCCCATAGCCTCTTTTCACTCCGGCTTCTGCATAAGATACCCACGTTTGCTTCATATTAATCCATCGTTTCTGCAGGCCCTTCCCGAGCAAAACCCCTTCCCCTCCGAATCGATGCATATTTCCAGGCTTGTAATGCATATTCGGTCTGCCTGCGGACAAAGCGCCTGGGACGGCGCGCCTGAAGGCTGATACAATCCCCTCCATGGAACACGGCAACGGCATATACGACTTCCCGAGGAAAAACGCCTTCTCGCGCTTTTCCCGGCACGTCCATGGGACAGAATCGGGGCTTATCGCCGCGCTTTTCCCTGCCGAACCATCCCCTCGGGCGCAAAATGCGCTTGAAAAATCCGCCTTGGCCCTGGGCTGGGGCGCAGAGGCGGTCTGCTACGTGGAAACCGACGGACTCGATGCTCGGGAACTGCTGCAGATCATCGAGGGAATCGACCCGGTCGCCGTGGTGATCGCAAGCGCATCATCGGCACAGGCCTTCTTCGCCGCCTACCATTTGCAGCCCATCGGAAACGAACGCTTCACGGCGCTTTGCCGGGAAGTGCGTTCCATCCCCTGCTTCGAAGAACTCATGGAAAGCCCCGACGGCAGGCAGCGCATCTGGGCGGTGCTGAAGACCCTGCCCCATCCCTAGGCTCAAGGGATCGCGACCGCCCGGCGGGTGCTTTTTCGGGGCAAGGCCGCACGCGAGCCGAGACGAAGCCGCAAAAACGAAAGCGCCGCCCGGTAAGGAGCGGCGCTGCAACGGTCCGAAGACCCGATCGATTCCCGTCCATCAGACGGGTTCAACCGCGTAAGGACGCTAGATCTTGTACATGTAGTCGAAGACGTCCTGGCGCTGAAGGGTAATCTGGACACCCAGCTGCTCGCCGTCTGCGGCCAGCTTTTCCTGGACCTCGTTGAACCCGGCGGTTTCGGTGTCGAGGGTGACCAGCATGGTCATGCTGAAGATGTCGTCGAGCAGAGTCTGGCTGATGTCGTCGATGTTCGCCTTGCATTCGGCCAGAGTGGTCGCAACGGCGGCAACGATGCCGCTCCTGTCCTTACCGAGAACAGAGATTACGCAACGCATGGGATTCTCCTTGCTTATCGAAAAAGCCGCTTCACGCGCAGCGGCAGCGCGTTTCGGGTTGACACAGCGCCAAAAGGCGCTCAGGTCATTATACGTATCAACGGGCGCTATCGCACACCGGAGGAGAAGATCAGGGAAAGCGCCTCGGAACGGGTTGCCTGATTCCGCTTGAACGAGCCCCTCACCGCGCTGGTAGTGGTCTTGGAGCCCGGCTTCTTCACGCCGCGCATGCTCATGCACAGGTGCTCGGCTTCGATCACCACGATCACACCCTGGGGTTCGAGCTGTTCCATGAGCGTGTCGGCGACTTGGCTCGTCAGGCGCTCCTGCACCTGCGGACGCCTCGCATACACGTCGAGCAGGCGCGCAAGCTTGGAGATGCCGCAGATGCGCCCGCTTTTCGCGGGGATGTAGGCGATATGCGCCTTGCCGAAGAAGGGCGCCAGATGATGCTCGCACATGGAATAGAAGGGGATATCGCGCACCAGGACCATTTCGTCGTGATTCTCATCGAAGGTGACCTCGAAGTACTCTTCGGGATTGCCGTACATGCCCGCAAAGCATTCGGCGTACATCCTCGCAACGCGTTCGGGGGTCTTCTTCAGGCCCTCGCGCTCGGGGTCTTCCCCGATTCCCTCCAGAATCATGCGGACGCCCTGCTCGATCTTCTCCAGATCCATCTGGGCACCCGAAATATCCAGCTCCTTTGCCATTCCATCTCCTTTCGAACGCACAAGGGGAAGCCTAGGCTTCCAGCTCGATCGATACGGGGCAGTGATCGCTTCCCATGATATCGGCGAAGATATGCGCCATCTGCACGCGCTCCGCCAAGCGGTCGCTGACGAGGAAGTAATCGATGCGCCACCCCGTATTGCGCTCGCGCGCACGTCCGCGGTAGCTCCACCAGGAATACGCCCCTTCTGTTTCCGGGTGAAGCATACGGAAGGTGTCCGAGAAGCCCGCATCCAGAAGGTCGGTGAACTTCCCGCGCTCTTCGTCCGAGAAACCGGCATTGCCCCTGTTCGGGCCGGGGTTCTTCAGGTCGATCTCGTTGTGGGCGACGTTGAAGTCGCCGCACATCACCACGGGTTTGGGGTCGGCCGTCCCAGGGCCTTCGGGGGTGGTCCCCTCCTCCAAGCCCTTGCAGAAGTCACGGAAGGCATCATCCCATTCCATGCGATGGTCGATGCGGGCAAGCTCGTTCTGGGCGTTGGGGGTATAGACGTTCACGAACCAGAATTCGGGGAACTCGAGCGCGACGATCCTGCCTTCGGTATCCAGATGCTCGACGCCCAGCCCATGGAGCACCCGCAGAGGCTCGCGCTTGGTGAATACCGCGGTCCCCGAATAGCCCTTCTTCTGGGCGTAGCTCCAATAGCTCCGGTAGCCTTCGAACTCCATGTCGATCTGGCCTTCCTGCAGCTTGGTTTCCTGCAGGGCGAAGATATCGGCATCAAGCTGCTCGAAAATCCGGTCGAAGCCCTTCTTGGCAATCGCCCGCAACCCATTGACGTTCCATGAGACCAACCTCACGAAATGCACCTCCTGCGAAAACGAAGCCGCCCGACTCGCACGCTCGTCGGACGGCTTGGGAATACCTGTTGTTCCGGCCCTACACGTTCTTGGTGCTGAAGGGGTTCAGGCTCTTCTTTTTCTTCTCCGCCTGAATGGCCTTGCCTTCGCGAACCGCCTTGATATCCTGCGCCCTCGCGTCCTTCTCGATGGCCTCCTTGCGCTCCGCCGCCTCCTGCTGGCGCCTGCGCTTGGTCGCCTTGGACTTATCCTCCCTCAGCTGCTGGGCGTACCTGGTGCGCATCCTGCTGAGCTTGAACACATCCACCAGAACCGCGGCGATGAGCATGACGTCGCCGATGATGACGACGGCGATGGCAACGGGGCCCGCATCGAAGAGGTTGCGCGCCAAAAGGCCGACCAGGGTGAGCACGACGGCGACGATGATGGAGATCATCCAGAAGGTGTGCCACTTCTTGTATTCGGGGGTGTCGGGATGCTGGAGGCGCTTGGGATTCTCCTGCAGGCCCTTCTTCTTGGAATTCGCGTTGGAATTCTTCTTCCCCCCGAACAGGCCCTTCTGGGGTTCGGACTTGGTTTCCATATGCACGCTCGAGGCAGCCTTCTTGACGGGCTTCGCCGAGGCTGCGCTCTTGCGGGTAACGCCCTTGGGCTTGGTCTCATCCTGATAACGCTCGTTCATAGGATTGCGAGTACTCATCGGACACTCTCCTCTGCCGCCACCGAACGGAAAGCGGCGCTACTGTCGAAAATTGCCGTCCCATCAATATAACAAAAAACCGCCCGATTCCCCAGTCGAAGGGGAAGCGGGCGGGAAAACGCATAACGCGGGATATCCCCCTGGCGATTACCTCTGGAATTTCTCCCCGGTGATAATCTCGTATGCCTGGATGTACTTCTCGCTGGTCTTGCGGATGACATCTTCGGGCAGACGCGGGGGCGCGCCGGTGAAGTCCCAGTTCTCGAGCAGCCAATTGCGTACGAACTGCTTGTCGAAGCTCGCCTGCTCCTCGCCCTCGGCATAGGACTCGACCGCCCAGAAACGGCTGCTGTCGGGGGTGAGCACTTCGTCGGCGAGGATGATCTTGCCGTCGACCTTGCCGAACTCCAGCTTGGTGTCGGCGATGATGATACCCCTTTCGGCAGCATGGTTGGCGGCGCGGTTGTAGACTTCCAGGGTGAGGTCGCGGATTGCAGCGGCATCTTCCTCGCCCAGGATCTGGGCGCAGCGCTCGTAGCTGATATTCTCATCGTGGTCGCCGATTTCGGCCTTGGTGGACGGGGTGAAGATAGCCTCGGGCAGCTTGGAGGAATTGACCAGGCCTTCAGGCAGCTTGATGCCGCACACGGTGCCGTCCTTCTTGTAGGACTTCAGGCCCGAACCGCTCAGGTAGCCGCGGACGATGCATTCCACGGGAAGCATGTCGGCCTTCTTCACCAGCATGAACCTGCCGCGCAGGTAGTCGGAATACTGCTTGAATTCCTCGGGCAGATCTTCCACGTCGGTGCTGATGATATGGTTGTCGACAACGCCTTCCAGAAGCTTGAACCAGAAGACCGAGATCTGGGTCAGGACCTGGCCCTTATAGGGGATCTCGTCTTCCAGGATATAGTCGAATGCCGAAATTCGGTCGCTTGCGACCAAGAGCAGCCTGTCTCCCAAATCGTACAGGTCGCGCACCTTGCCCTGCGCATCGGGGCGAAGTTCCATCTGCGTCACAGCTGAATCCTTTCAATCTTGCGTATGAAAGGGATGCAGGCCGCCGCCGGCAGCCCGCATCCCGGTCCAACATCATCGATCCTGATCCGTGCGGTCTATCTTGTAGGTCTCGTGCCCGGACGCCCACGCCGCCATGGGCCTGGCATCCTTCAGGCTCGCGGATTCGGATTGACCGTCCCTTCCAGCCAGTCGCCTGCGCTGCTTCTTCCTCTGCTGGGCGACGTGCTCTTCATCATACAACGGAATATAGACGGTGAAGGTGGCGCCTTCGTTCGGCTTGCCCTCGACGCGGATCCATCCGCCATGCTGCTCGACGATTTCCTTCACCACGGAAAGGCCCACGCCCAGGCCGCCGGCTTCGCGGGTGCGCCCGGCTTCCGCCCTCCAGAAGCGGGAGAAGACCATCTTCGCCTCTTCCTCGGAAAGGCCGATTCCCGTATCCGCCACGGAAATGGATCCCATCCGCTCGCCGCGCTTGACGCTGACGGTGATGCTCCCCCCGGGGGTATAGCGCACGGCATTCGAGATAAGGTTCGCCGTCGCCTGGCGGATGTAGTCGGGGTCGCCCCAGACATACACGTCGGGATCGGCATCGTAGTACAACTCGAGCCCCGAATCCTTGACGAAGGCCTCGTGGGTGGAGATAAGGCCGCTGATCAGGTCGCCCACGTTGACGACCTCCTCCTTCAGGCGCACGCCGCCGCTTTCCAGGCGGGAGAGCTTCAGAATCGCATCGACCAGGCGGGAAAGCCTCTGGACTTCGGAATTGATCGTCTCGAGGCGTTCTTCGTCCGCCTCGAACACGCCGTCGAGGATGGCCTCGACGGTGGACTGGATCGCCATGAGCGGAGTGCGCAGCTCGTGCGCGACATCGGTCGTCAGGCGCCTTTCCAGCTGCCTGTCCTTCTGCACCGATTCGGCCATGACGTCGAAGGTCATGCCCAGGTTGGAGATCTCGTCATCGCCTTCCAGGTTCGTCCTCGCCGAAAGATCGCCCTCGCCCACCGCCTTGGCGGCACGGGTGATCTTGTTGATGGGATCGACCAGCGACCGGGCGAACAGGATGCCCACGATCATCGCGATGCACACGGCGATGATGGTCGCGTAGATCATCGCCTGGTAGCTATGGTTCTTGAATTCCTGATCGGCCTGGGTAAGCAGGGTGTTGGAACCGTACACCCACACCTGGACCGCGCCGACCACTTCCTCTTCGGGGGTGATGATATCCGCCGTCGCCAGCGACTCCTTGCTGGTGGGCGCAAGCGAGATCTCGGCCATAGAGCCCATGGTCCTTGAATCGTCGTAGAGCACATCGCCATTCGCATCGATCACGCGCACGCCGATGCTCTCGTTGACATCGTGCGCCGAGGACGCAGGGTCGAGGGCCCCCGAATACCAATGGCCGCCGGACGCAGAATAGCGCGCACCGATGGCCTGCGCCGTGGTCTCGGCGATATTCTGCATGTTTTCCCTGGTGTAAGTTTGGAAGTGCTGCTCCCAAACATAAGAGAGCACGGCGATTGACACGAGCGCCGTCATGAAGGAAACGAGCGCGAAGGCGAGGATAACGCGCATCGTGTACGTGATACCCTGGCCCCGCGCCCCATCTTCCTGCTCGTATCCGCCGCGACCGAAGCGGAATTCGGTCGATCTGGTGTCTATCGAGAAGCGCTTGGCTTCATCGTTCTTCTTTTCCTCTGACTGCATAATCGGCCGCTGACGGGCTTCCCCAATCCCTTAGAGCTGCTTGGTCGGATCCTCGAAGCGGTATCCGACGCCATGGACGGTGTGGAGCCACTTGGGATTGTGGGGGTTGTCTCCGATCTTGGCGCGCAGGTTCTTGACGTGGCTGTCGATGGTGCGCTCGTAGCCTTCGAAGTCGTAACCCAGAACCTTTTCCACCAGCTCCATGCGGGAATAGACCCTGCCGGGATAACGGGAAAGGGTGGTGAGGAGCTTGAATTCGCTTGCGGTGAGGTTCACTTCCTTGCCGGAGACAAGCACCTTGTGGCCGGAGACGTCGATGGCAAGCTCGCCGAATTCCAGAACCTCGCGCTGGGGCTCGACATCGGAATGGACGCGGCGCAGAAGGGCGCGCACGCGTGCTACCAGCTCGCGGGGGCTGAAGGGCTTGACCAGGTAGTCGTCGGCACCCAGCTCGAGGCCGATGATGCGGTCTTCAACCTCGCCCTTCGCCGTCAGCATGATGATGGGCACATCGGAGTTATCGCGGATGGCGCGGCAAACGCGCTCGCCGGGAACGCGGGGAAGCATGAGGTCGAGCACCACCAGGTCGAAATGGTGCTTGGAGAATTCCTCCAGGGCCTCCTGGCCGTCGCCCACCGCGGTAACCCAGTAGTTCTCGCGCTCCAGATATGCCGCCACCGCATCGCGGATGGTCTTCTCGTCTTCCACCAGAAGGATGCGTCGGGTTTCGTTGCCCATTTCCTGCTCCTTTCGATTTCGCTCCATGCGCAACGGCAGGGCGCCGATCGCGCATGCAAGATTATAGGGCGCCGCGGCCATTGCCCGTCCAAGCCGTCATCCGCCCGTTGTAATTTCCAGATTATTCTAGCAATTGCCCCGCCCCCGCACCGAAAAGCCCCTCTTGAATGACACAATATTCCCGAAAGAAAGACACGGCCCATTCATCAGGGCACCACAGGAAAGCGACCAGGATATGCCGACCAAACGAAAGCCGGGCAGCGGCGGGATCGATGCGGGCGCAAGCCGCCCGAGCGTGAAGAAGAAGGCGCGCACCGCACAACCGGGAAAGAGGCGGTCTCCCAAGGCAAGGCAGGGCGGAGCCGCAGAAGGGGAAGGGCGCAAGGGCCCGAAGCCGCGCACCGATGCGGGAAGCCGCCGAGTCCGCCAGCTGGAGCAGCTGAGATCCAAGCAGAGGCCCTCGCTCCTCAGGGAAGAGGAAGAGCGCTTCCAGAACATCACCCTGGATGTCGAGGGCAAGCGGGTCGTCCTCACGCGCCGCCACTTCCTCTACGGCGCCCTGGGAGCGGGAGCTGCCGCGATCATGGCGGCAGGCGCAGTGCTCGCCGACGACGATAGCGGCCAGGGCAGGGACGGCATCGCGGTCGACCAGGACGACGTCATCCAGATCGACGACCTGAAGGAAGCCGAAAGGGACAGCTGCCTTTCCCTGCTCGCAGAGCATATCCTTCCCTCGCAGACCCTGGTCTGGGCCGGCAGCGACGGCATCGCCTGCTGCCTCACCATCACCGACCAGGCGAGCCCGCTCACCCGCGTCTTCATCCTGGAGACCTCCACGGGGATCCAATCCACCGTCCTGGAGGCCGCCCAAGGGCAGGCCGAGGGCTTCGAGGTCTTCGACGCCCGCGCATGCGCGAACGGCCTTATCTGGGTGGAGGCGAATGCGATGGAGGGCAGATGGCGCGTCCTCGCAGCACCGCTTTCCCAAGAGCTCACCTTAGGCGACGCCCGCGTGCTCGACGAGGGCGGCCCCGAAAGCGAGACCCCCTCCATCGCCGCTGCAGGCGATCGCGCCTGGTGGCAGGTCAGGCCCCGTGTCCCAACAGAAAAGGATGCCGACGAAGGCAGCACCGTCCTCAAAAGGACCGGGTTCTCTTCTGGGAACGCCGAAGAAGTCTGGGCCTCGAAGGGCAGGGCAGCTTGCCCGATCGCCGCATGCGAGGGAGGCGTCGCCGTCGCCGTCCGCAGCAGCGAACGCGACCGCGCCTTCGACCTGCTCATGTTCGGAAGCAAGGGCACCGTGGCATCCGACAGCCTGGAATTGCCTTCAGGGATGGAACCCTGCGCGATCGGGTGGGGTCCGAACGGATTCTCGTTCTGCTTCGAGGGTATCTACGACTACGGCGGGGGCATTTCCGACCTGGGAACCTACACGCCTGCAAAGCCCCATCAGGCAGGGCAAGGGTACGATGGATTGGCATGGTTCCATTTCGGGCGCACGCCCCAGTGCAGCCCCTGCTGGTGCGAAGACGATTGGTTCATGGTCAAATCGACCGTCTCGGTCTGCGCAGTCAATCTGGAAAAGGGAATCTACTGCTCGCTGGGCACCGAAAGCGGTTGCGCCGAATGGGGCGATTACCTCTGCAGCTCCGGCAACGGCCCGACCGTGGTCACCGCCATGCAGATCGACCGGGGATCCTCGGACGGCAACAGCGCCGGCTGGACCCTCGTCCGCGTGTGGCAGCCGGGCTCCGACGAGGTGCCGGAGAATCAGTAGCATCCAACCCGAACGCGCCTTCTCCCCAGGTCGCGCAGAAGGACGGATGGGGCCCGGGCACCTTCGCCTTTCGGGCCCGACGCGAACATTCCATGCCTTCGAAAGCAAAACGAAGGGGCATCGGCTGAAAACCGATGCCCCTTTTCACGGCTCGCAGAACCGTTCCGAAACTAACGGATGCGCCCGGCCCGGAAACTAGAATTCCAGCTTCTCCAGGCGGTCGAAGACGATGTCCTTGCGGGACAAGAAATCCCAGGGATCGAAGATCTGGTCCAGAACCTCTGCGGACAGGGTGCACTCGGGATCGGCTTCCAGGCGCTCGCGATAGGTGGGGCCGGGCTTTGCCTGCTGGACATCATGCCAGGTCTCCATCGCATTGCGCTGGACGATCACGTATGCATCCTCGCGGGTGATGCCGGTGTTCACCAGGGCCAGCAGCACCTTGCTGCTGAAGATGAGGCCGCGGGTCTTGTTCAGGTTGGCCATCATCGCATCGGGATAGGTCTGCAGGCCGTCCAGGATCCAGCGGAGCTTCTCGGCGATGTAGTCGAGGGCGATGAAGCTGTCCGCCATGGCGATGCGCTCGGCACTGGAATGGCTGATGTCGCGCTCGAACCACAGGGCGACGTTATCGTATCCCACCTGGGCATTCGCCTTGATGGTGCGGGCCATGCCGCATACGCGCTCCGCGGTGATGGGATTGCGCTTGTGGGGCATGGCGGAAGACCCCTTCTGCCCCTTCTTGAAGGGCTCCTCCGCCTCGATGACATCGCTTTCCTGGAGCAGGCGCACCTGCATGGCGATGTATTCCAGGCTGGATGCGGTGCACGCGAGCGCGCTCATCACCTGCGCATGGCGGTCGCGTGCGATGACCTGGGTGGACAGCGGGTCGGGGGTCAGGCCCAGATGCTCGCAGACGTATTCCTCGACGAAGGGATCGATGCTCGAATAGGTTCCCACGGCACCGGAGATGGCGCCGGTCGCGATGACCTCGCGGGCCTGCTGCAGACGGACCTGGGCGCGCTTCATCGCCCATGCCCAATTACCGAACTTCATTCCGAAGGTCATGGGCTCGGCATGGATGCCGTGGGTGCGGCCGCAGCACAGCACGTCCTTGAACTCGAAGGCACGGCGCTTGCAGATCTCGCCGATGGCGACCACGTCGTCCAGGATGATGTCCAGGGCCTGGGTGATCTGGTAGCACAGCGCGGTGTCGCCCAAATCGGAGCTGGTCATGCCGTAGTGAACCCAGCGGCTGGGCTTTTCCTGGCCTTCGGGGATATCGGCATCGATGTATTCCGCCATGCAGGTGAGGAAGGCGATGACATCGTGGTTGGTGACCGCCTCGATCTCATCGATGCGCTCGACGGTGAAATCGGCATGCTCGCGGATCCAGGCAGCCTCCTCGCGGGTGATGCCCGCCTTGCCCAACTCGGCCTGGGCTTCGCAAGCCAGAAGCTCGATTTCCTTCCAGATGGCGAACTTGTTCTCGTTCTGCCAGATCCTGCCCATTTCCGGGCGGGTGTAACGCGGAATCATGAATCCCTCCTAGAGACGACGCGCCCCAATGGGCGCGGTGAATGCTTCCTCAGGTGATTTTACCGAAAAGACGCGCGAAGACGGGCGGCGCAACCGTGATGGCAGACGCCTCCATCCGACGCGCACGCCTAGAGCGCTTTGAAGGCGGTGGGCACCGCATCCATCTTGTCCGCATACGCCGCAACGACCACGACGTCCCCGGGATGGAGCACGGTTTCGGAGTCGATTATCTCCATCTGGTCCTCGTCGTCACGGGATACCGATACCATCAGGCAGCCGGCAGGCAGGACCACGTTCGCCGCCAGAACGCCTTCTTCGTTGCTGTGATGCCGCATGCGCGGGACCGTGACCTCCTTCAGCGCCACATTGCCATGGGTCAGGCTGCTCAATACGCTGATGCCGCCCAACATGGCCTCTTCCTCGATCATCGTCGCGATGAGCGTGGTTGCCGAAACGCACTCGATGCCCACTTCCCTGAAGATGCGCAGGTTCTTGGGGCTGTTCACGCGGGCGATGCATCGGGGAACGCCGAATACCCTCTGCGCGATCTCGCAGGACATCAGATTGGTGTCGTCCTGCCCGGCAACGGCGACGAATACGTCGGCCTTGCGGATGTCGGCGTCCTCCTGATAGCGGGACATGCAGCCGTCCCCCTCGATGATCAGGAAGCGCCCGCTCAAGACGGCGGAAAGGCGGCTTGCGGTCGCCTCATCCTGCTCGATGATCGCAACCTCGTTGCCGATGCGCAGCATGATGGAGGCAAGGTATTCCCCGATCTTGCCGCCACCCACGATGACGATGTACATACGCCCTCCTACGCCTGGATCCAGCGGTCGAAATGGGAGATCTCGGAATGCCTCACGCATACCAGCACGGAATCCCCGTGATGCAGCACGCTCTTGCTCGAAGGCACCGAGCTCAAGCGCCCGTCCGCCCTGGAAAACGCGACGATCTTGATGTCGTGCGCCTTCTCCAGCTGGGATACCGGAACGGTTTCCAGGTTGTTGGAGCGCAGGTCGATGGAGAACTTCATGATCTCGAAGTCCCCGAAGGTGCCGATGCGCGAGCCTCGACCCGAAGAAACCTTGACGAACATGTCCTCGGCGACGAGCGTGGTCCCGCACACATAGTCCAGGCCAAGCTGCTCGTAGGCGCGCTCATGGGAGGGATTGTACAGACGGCAGATGACATGCGGCACATGGAAGAGGCGTTTGGCGACCTCCGCCACCATCAGGTTCGCATTGTCCCTCTGCGTTACGGCGCACACGCAATCCGCGGTTTCCACGCCCGCCCTGATGAGGGTATCCTCGTCGAAGCCCACACCCTGGACGACCGATCCGTTGAAGAAGCGCCCCAAAGAGGAAAACGATGCGGGATCCTTATCGATAACGCACACGTTGTGCTTGTTCTCGGAAAGCATGCTCGCCAGCTGCGAGCCGACGCGCCCGCACCCGACCACGATAATATTGCTGCTCATCAGCTTCCTTTCGACAACGCAGAAGTATAGCCGAAACCGCACCCCGCACCCCCGGCGGGCAATCGCGCGGCCCCATCGCGGCGAGCAGGCGCTATTCGGGTTTGATGGCGAAAGCCGCTATCACGTAGAGGACGGTCACCGTCAGTGGGAACGCCACGAACAGAAGCAGCACGATCAGGCGCACGAAACCCGCTTTTACCTGCCGCGATGCAGCGATGCCCCCGCATACGCCCGCGATCCTGCGGTCGGTCCTGCTGGTGAACACGGGACGCTTCACCTTGGGATGCGCCATCGCATCGAGGGAGCTCCTCCCCTGCGTGCTCGCCAGGCACGCCGCGAGGATGATGATCGCAAAGGGAAACGCCGCGACCAAGGCGAGATGGGCGCTGTCGATCAAGCGGTGCCACCAGGGCACCTGGAAGTATTCGAACACCACCCCGAGCGCCCCCGCAACGATCAGGGTGAGTCCCACCACGATGGCGACGCGGTTTTTCTGAGGGTAATCGGAAAAGCTCTTCATCACCACACCCCGAACTCTACGAAGGAGGACCCCAAGCCCACCTTGCCCGCAAGGAAGCCTGCCGGGCCGGGAACCGAGCAGAAGGCGACACCCGCCACGCAGAATCCCGCGAATAGCAGAAGCGCGGCAACGGCGAATCCAGCAAGGCCCGTCGCCTTCCAGATGATCACGCATCCGAAGGCCATCATAAGCAGGGGCCAGCACTGCTTTATCCAGGCAAAACCATTCATCGACACCGCACCGGTGGTGTTCAGCAACAGCACGATACCCATGAGGATGAACATCGCCCCATCGAAGAAGGCATCCATGCGGTACCCTTCGCGACCTGGGATAACCATGCGCACGATTCCAGGGGCCACCACGCCCAAGGGCCAGAACTGGATAGGCGAGAACACGGGGAAGAACAGCGAAAGCACGACGCAGAAGAAGACCACCACGGCGATGATCCCCACCATCAGGGCAATCACCACGAATCCCGTCGTGTCGAAAGGCTCGCGCACTTCCTCGACACCGGGGGCAGGGGGCGGGACGGGAGGCTCATTGGCCGCATCGACACGGCGACGCACCTTAGGATCGGCTTCCGCTGCCGGCGGGTCCGCATCGGAAGGAGCATCGGGACGCACGTCCACCGCACGCCCTTCGGCGGGGGATGCGGGGAGTATCAGCCACAGCACCACGTAACCGATGACGAAGGTGCCTGCCGATACCAGCGCCAGCGCGACGAAAGCGAATCTGAGCACGCCCACATCAAGGCTCAGGCATTCGGCAAGCCCCGAGCATACGCCCGCAATGATACCGTCATCGGTGCGCTGAAGCTTTCCGTTACCGAGTTCCATCGCCCTCCCTTCCAGGCTGTGCCGGCGAACGCGCGGCACGGTAGAGCTTATCGCCGAGCAAGCTTGCCGTAACGGCGTTCCAGGCAACTGTTGACTGTTTGTAGGCCATCGCCGATAAGGCTACCTGTAATAGCGGTAGTGCGCCGCGCAGCAGCCCTCCGAGCTGACCATGCACGGACCCACGGGGTTTTCGGGCGTGCAGGCCCTCGCGAATAGCGGGCATTGCGACGGGGCCATCGCACCGCGCAGGATATCCCCGCAACGGCACCCCGCATGCTCGCGGACGGGCTCGACCTCGGGCACGAAACGCGCCATGGCATCGAATGCCGAGTACTCCGGACGGATGCGGTAGCCGCTTTCCGGGATGGGGCCCAGCCCCCTCCAATCCACCGTGCAGGTTTCGAAGACCTCCTCGATCGCCGCGAGGGCAACGGGATTCCCCTCGCGCATCACCCCGCGCGAATACGCGATCTCCACCTCAGCGCGGCCTTCCTTCAGCTGACGCAGGAGCATGGCGATGCCCTGGAGCACATCCACGGGCTCGAATCCGGTGATAACGCCCGGAATCCCATGCTCTTCGGCGAGGAAGCGATAGGGTTCCGCCCCGATGATGGTGCTCACATGGCCGGGAAGGATCAGCGCATCCACCTTGAGCGAGGGATCGCCCACGATGGCCTCGAGCGCATTGGGCATATTCTTGTGGGCCACGTAGACGCTGAAGTTCGCCAAGCCCTCCGCTTTCGCGCGCTTGATGGTCATCGCCACCAAGGGAGTGGTGGTTTCGAAGCCCACGCCTACGAAAACCACTTGCTCCTGCGGGTTTTTCCGAGCGTATGCCAGCGCATCGAGCGGGGAATAGACGATCTCAACCCGCGCGCCGGCGGCCTTCTCCTTGAGCAGGCTGCTCGTAGACCCGGGAACGCGGGTCATGTCCCCGAAGGTGGCGATGGTCACCCCGGGGATGCGGGCAAGCGCAATCACCGCATCGACATCGCGGTTCGAAGTGACGCACACCGGGCAACCCGGCCCGGAAAGCAGGCGCACCCCTTCGGGCATGAGCGCGCGGATGCCGTTGCGGGCGATGGAGACGGTATGGGTTCCGCACACCTCCATGAGGTTGGCCTCCCCCGCATCCACCTTTTGGATGTATTCGACGAGACCGCGCGCCAGCTCGGGGTCCTTGAAGGATGCAAGGCACTCCCTCATCCCGTTTTCGGTAGCACCCGCCATGCTAAACCCCCTGGCCGAACTCGAGCAGCTCGGGCATCTGCCGGACCAGATCCAAGGTCTCCTCGGCATAATCCGGGTCGACGATCTCGATGGCGAAGCCCGCATGGATGAGCACATAGTCGCCCACCTTCGCATCGGGCGTAAGGTCGATGGAGGCATCGCGCGCGACGCCCAACACGGACACCTCGGCGATGTTGTCTTCCTTCATTCGGACGATCTGCGCGGGAATGGCCAAACACATAGGACACGCCTTTCTGACAACCGGTTTTCAGACAAGGTTACAGGCTCTGCGCCGCAACGACGGCCTGTCCGAAGGAGATTCCGCCGTCATTGGGGGGCAGCTCGCGGTTGATGGCAACCGTATACCCGGACTCCTCCAGCTTCGCAAGGCAGCGCTCGAGCAGGTAGCGGTTCATGAAGACCCCTCCGCAAAGCACCACTGTGGTTATCCCGTACATCGCCTCCACCATCTGCGCCTGCAGGAGCACGGCATCGACGATGGCATCATGGAAGCGGCGGGCAACGAGCGCAGGATCGGTACCCGCGGCGATATCGTCGAGCATGGCCTGGAACAAAGGCGCCGGATCGAGCATCAGCACGGAGGTATCCTGCGCGGTGCTGCCCTCGTTCGCCACGTTCTTCACCACATCTATCCGATAGCCTTCCGGAATGCGATCCGCCTCCGCGGGAGCGCAGCCCGCCATGGATGCCTCCAGCAGCACGGCGCCCTCCCCCTCGTAACCGGACTCGCGGCATATGCCCAAGATGGCGGAGGCGGTATCGAACAAGCGGCCCATGCTGCTGGTATAGGGGCAGTTCAAGCCCTGCTCGATCATCTGCTCGCACAGGATCGCCTTCTGTCCCATCCCCTCGATGAGCGGACGCGCCGCAGGATGTTCCAGCAGGTCGAAGGCCCAAAGCGCACCGAAGGCGCAGCGGGTCAGATCCCTTATCGCAGCGCTCCCCCCGGGCAGCGGGAAGTACGCAAGGTTCGCAAAGCGCTCGAAGGCCTGGAGGTTGGCGATCATCACCTCGCCGCCCCACAGGCAGCCGTCCTTGCCGAAGCCGGTTCCATCGAAGGCGATGCCGCAAACCGCGCCCTCGAGGCCGTTTTCGGCCATGGCCGATGCGATGTGGGCATGATGGTGCTGGACTTCGGTCACGGGAAGGTCCTGGGTGCGCGCCCATTTCCCCGTCAGGTATTCGGGGTGCTCATCGCAAGCCAGCCGTTCGGGATGGATACCGAACAAAGCCTGGAAGGTCTCGCGCGCCTCGCTCCAAGCATCATTGATCCGGGGGCTTTCCATGTCCCCGATATGCTGGGAAACGAATGCCTCGCCCGGACGCGCCAGGCAGAAGGTGCATTTCTGCTCGGGGCCGGTCGCCAGCAGGGCGGGCGCACCGTCTTCCAGATAAGGGAAGGGCACGGGGGTCGGCGCATATCCGCGTGCTCGGCGGATCATCTGGATGGTCGCGCCGGCGCTTCCCGCCTGCACCACGCGCAGTACGGAATCATCATAGCGGGCAAGGATGGGCCTGTCGTTGCCCAAGAAGGCATCGGCAATCCCCGCAAGGGTCCCGTATGCGCAAAGATCGTCGGTCTCGATCGGGCACGCGCATGCATTGCCCGAAGTCATCACCAGCATGCCATCGAAATCGTGCATGAGCAGGTACTGGACAGGACTCGCGGGAAGCATGACGCCCAGCTCGGCAAGGCCGTCCGCGATCCCCTCGGGAATATCCGCATCGGCCTTCTTGCGGAGCAGGACGATAGGACGCTGCGGGCTTTCCAGCAGATGCGCCTCTTCCTCGCCCACCTCGCACACGGCGCGTGCCGCCTCGACATCGCGCACCATGACGGCGAAGGGCTTCGTAGGACGCCTCTTGCCATCCCTCAAACGCGAAACCGCCTGCCTGTTATGGGCGTCACAGGCAAGATGGAATCCCCCCAGTCCCTTGACAGCGAGGATGCCGCCTTCGGAAAGCAAGGCGACCGCCCTGGACAATATGCCGTCGCTTTGCCCGCGCGTGCGCCCCCAGAGAACGCGGTCGTCCGCCCGGGCGTCCGCGATTGCCGGATCGAAGGCGCCCCCGGGGCATTCGGCGTAGCTGATAGACGGACCGCACTCGAAGCAGGCGTCGGGCTGGGCATGGAATCGCCTATTCGATGGATCCCCGTATTCGCGGGCGCAGTCATCGCACATAGGGAACGCGTCCATCACCGTCTTGCAACGGTCGTACGGAAGATCCTCGATGATGGTGAATCGCGGACCGCAATTCGTGCAGTTTATGAACGGGTAGCGAAATCGGCGGTCTTCGGGATCGAGCAGCTCCCGGGCGCAGTCATCGCAGATACCCAGGTCGGGGGAAACCAGGGTGCTCTTCTCGCGCTCCCCCTCCTCGGAGAAACGGATCTGGAAATCCTCGTAGCCCTGCAGGGGGATCTCCTTTAGGTCGATCTTCTTCACACGTGCGGATGCGGGTGCGTTCTGGGCGATCTCCAAGACGAAGCCATCAAGCAACTGGGATTCGCCTTCAGCGTGGATGGTCACGCCATCGGGGGCGTTGAGCACCCAACCGTTGATCAGATTGCGTTTCGCAAGACGATACACGAAGGGGCGGAAGCCCACCCCCTGTACTATTCCTGTCACGTGGATTTCAAGCGCTTCGACCATATTGCCACCTATTCGCCAACACAGCGGGCGCCCCGAGGAGCGCCCTTTCCAGTTTCTTTCCCTGCTATCGTATCGCAATGCGCGCTATGCGCCCACGGCTCGCGCCACCTTCTGGATAAGCGCCGCCAACTGCCGCATGGTCGCACCCGAATTGTCCGGAAGATGGATGTGGACGCAGCGACGGCCCCTGCTCGAAAGCGTCATCAGATCGCCTTCGGCCTGCGCCTTCGCAAGCGTCGCCAAGCTGGGAGCCGGGGCCCTCAGAAGCGGGATGTCCTTCAGCTCGTCGGCCGATAAGATCAGAAACACGCCGTTGTTCGGTCCGCCCTTATGCAGCTGCCCTGTGGAATGCAGGTAACGGGGGCCGATTTCCAGGCAGGACACCACGCCGAACTCCGCTGCCATACTGTGCCTGATGATCTCCAGAGCCTCCCTTCGGCCCTCCCCCGTGAAGGGGAGGAAGGCATTGAGGGAGAAGTAATCGCCCGGCTTGATGCTGCCGAGCAGCTTCTCGAGCGCCCCCTCCAGATCCTGCGGGCCCTTCATCGCCTCGCTCAAGCGCACTTCGACATCGCCCATCGCGATGCCGCACAGATCCTGCTGGATGAAATCCGGTGCGATATGCCCGCTACGCAGGACTTCCAGGGTAGCGGCCTTCGCGGAAGCCACGTCGGGCTGGTCGAAGGGGCAAACCCCCATCAGATAGCCGCACATGGCTATCGCGTATTCCCACATCACGAAATGCCCAGCCAGATCGCAGACGTTCTCGATGTGATAGTTCAACCGCGGAATACCCTGGTTCAGGTATGCCATGCTCATCTCGAAGTTCTTACGCTCATCCCACAAGTCGGTTTTGGTCCGGTATGTGACGATAACGCCATCGCCGTGGTCTTCATTGAACATCAGGGGGTCGGTCTCGATGTTGGGCAGGATGCCCTTGCCTTCCTTGCCCAAGCTCTCCGCAACCAGCTGCTCGATCCAAAGACCCAGAACGCGGCCTCGCTTAGGCGCCAGGAAGCATACCTTGTCACGGCCCTTCGTATAGTTGTCGTATAAGAAGCCTGCAAGCTGGATTGCGGGATTGTCATGGGAATCCATGCTGCAGAGCCGTTCCGCCTCGCATGCATGCTCCATGAATTCCCTGATATCTATTTCCGCCAACGCTGCAGGAAGGAGGCCGAAGACCGAAAGCGCGCTGAAGCGCCCGCCAACGGAAGGCTCTCCGTTGAACACCGCGAGCCAACCTTCTTCGCGGGCCTGCTTTTCCAAATCGGAACCCGGATCGGTGATTGCGACCAGATGCCTCACCACCTGTTCGGGAGCCATGCGCTCGGAAAGCTCCTCGCGGATTGCCATCAGCGCCAGACGGGGCTCGATCGTGCTGCCCGACTTGGACGAGGTGAGCACGAGCGTGGTCTTGGGATTGCATTCGGCAAGGAAGGCGCGGACGCGCACAGGGGAATCGGAATCGAGCACGCGGAACTTCACGCATGCCCTATCCGCCTTATGGTACTTGGTGATGGTCATGGGCGCCTGGGTCGATCCGCCTTCCCCGATCAGGAGGACCGTATCGATTCCCGAAGCCAGCACCCTCGAGGCGAAAGACACGATATCGTCGATAGGCATCGGCGGATTGCTCGCCAAGTCGGTCCAACCCATGAACTCGCGGGCGCATTCCTGCGCCTGCTCGGAAAAGCCGTAAAGGCCGGCATCTTTGGAGTGGAGGCGGCTTGCGACCCTTTCCTCCACCAGCAACCTGGCGGCAGGGGGAATCTCACGCATGTCTGCGTCCAACATGGGATCGTCTTCCTTTCGAAATAGGCGGAAAACCCGCCCGGGATATTCGCGAATTTCCGATGATTCTAGCAAAGAAGGCTTTCTACGTTCCAATCAGCATGAAAGCGACACTGTGTCGTCCCAATCGATGCCCATTGACAAAAGAAGCGCCCCGAAGGGCGCTTTTCGATGTGCTCTGTGCGGAAACGCCCTACAGGCCGAGCGCCTTCTTCAGGGCGGACACGCGACGGCGGGAAACGGGAATCTTCTCTTCGCAGCCCTCGAGGGTGAGCAGGAGGGTGCCGCCGGCGACGGATTCGACCTCGGAAACCAGCGAAAGGTTTACCAGGTAGCCACGATGCACGCGGAAGAAGCCATGCCCATCGAGGCGCTTCTCCAGCTGGGCCAGGCTCACGGTGCTGAAATAGCGATCGGTATCGGTCTGCAGGTAGGCATAGTCATCGCGAGCCATGACGTAGCGGATATTGCTGATGCCGATGAGGATCTTCTTGCCCGCTTTCTCAACGGGGATGCGCTCGAGGCGCTGGACCTTCGCATGGAGGGAAACATGCTCGCGGACACGGGAGCATGCCTGGACCAGGCGCTCGGTCTCAACGGGCTTCACCAGGTAGTCGATGGCGTTGACCTTGAATGCCTCGATAGCGAACTCGCCGTATGCGGTGACGAAGACCACGGCGGGGGGGAACTTCAGATGCTGAAGGGCTTCTGCAAGCTGCAAACCGCTCGCTTCGGGCATGTTGATGTCAAGGAACATCACATCGCAGGGATATTCCTTCAACTTCTCGATTGCCTCGCGAACGCTTGCTGCCTCTGCCACGACTTCAGCCTGCTCGGTTTCGTCGAGCAGGTACCTCAGTTCAGAGCGTGCAGGAGCCTCGTCATCAACGATAATGGCCTTAAGCTCCATGTTAGTCCTTTCATCGAAATTCTTACGGGTGTGGGAACCCGTATGAGAAGGCGCCTTTGGGGCAACCCCTCAAAAGTATAATGCATCTTCCTCGGAATTACTAAAATGCACACCCCTCTTTTCGGTTATGCGGCAAAGAGGGCCCCCGGTTGCAGGCACCGCGACGCTTGCGCGCTGGAGCGGCTACTCCCCATCCTCGTGCTCGCGGGGGGTGCATCCATGCTTGAGCAGCAGGGTGATGGTGGTGCCCACGCCCTCCTCGCTCTCCACATGCATATGGGACTCGGGTCCGTAATAGCCTTTCATACGATCGTTGATATTCCTGACCGCAATACCCAAGCCGGTCGATTCCTTCTTCTTCTTGATGGTGCTGCGCGACTCCTCGCTCATGCCGACGCCGTCGTCGCTCACATCGATCGACAGGTCGTCATCGTTCACCCTGCTCGCCTTGATGGCGATATGCAGGGTGCCCGTTGCAGGCATGGCATGCTTGACGGAATTCTCGACGAGGGGCTGGATCATGAAGGCGGGGACCAGCAGACCGGCCAGATCGTCGGGGATATCGCAGGAAAGCTGCAAACGGTCCTCGCCGAAACGGGCGATCTCGAACTGCAGGTAACGGGAAGTCTGGTCCACCTCGCGATACAGCGGGATCAGGTCGGAGGCATCCTCCAAAGTTCGGCGGTAGAAGGTCGCGAACTCGCGAAGGAGCACGCGCGCCTTCGCGGGGTCGGTGCGGATGAAGGACGAGATGGTGTTGATGGTGTTGAACAGGAAGTGGGGGTTGATCTGGCTCTGGAGTGCCTTGAGCTCCATGGACGTTGCCAGCTTCTTCTGGTCCTTGAACTTCCAAGCGGCGATCTGGGAGGAGAGCAGATCGGCGAATCCGCTCGCGATGCTCTGCTGGGTCGCAGTCACCTTGCGGGCGTGGGGATAGTAGAACTTCAGGGTGCCAACCACGTTGTCGGACACGATCAAGGGAACGATGATCGCAGCATTGATGACGTTCCTGCGCTCGGGAAAGCCGATTTCCTCGGCAGTGTAGAGCACCTGCATCTCGCCCGATTCGATGACGTTATGGGTCGCCTGGGTGCGGATGGGCGCCCAGGTGGGGTTCAATTCCTTATTCGCCCCGGAATATCCCAGGATGTGGTCCGCGTCGGTAATCGCCACCGCAATGGTATCGGTTGCAGGAAGCAGCAGGTCGCAGACCTTCTGGGCGCTGTTGGCGTTCAGGCCCTCGGACATGGCCGAAAGGGTGCGGCCCGCCAGATCCAGCATGGCATCGGACTGGCTTGCGCGAACGCGGTCGGGATCGAACCAGACGCGCACGGTCATGACCAGGCTGGCAGCGAAGATGATGCATGGGATGATGAACAGGTTGCTCGCCGAAGGAGGATTGATGAAGTAACCCAGAAGCAAGCTGCCCGAAAGCACGTCGACGATGAGGAAGAAGGTTTCCAGTATCCTGTTCCTCATCTCCCTGGAAATCCTGATCTTCATAATCCCCCTTTTCTCTAAATCCCCAATTCCTTGGCCACGAGCAGGGCGGCGGAAACGAAGAGCATGCCGCTGAAGAGAAAGCGAAGCTGCCGTTCGGGCACGCGCTTCGACAGGGCGGATCCTACCACGGCACCGGGAATGCTCCCAATCGCCATGGCGACGCCCGCACTTACCATCACGTTCCCAAGCAGGAACTGCTCGATGACACCGGGAATAGCTAGAATACTAACAGCAATAAGCGAGGTGCCCGACGCCTTTTTCATCCCCAGGCCCAAAAGCGAAGCGAATAGCGGGATCATCACGAAACCGCCCCCGACGCCGATATAGCCGCTTGCGACGCCCGCAACCAAACCGATAGCGCACGCCCTCGGCAGAACGCCGAGACCGAGGCTGGCAGGCCCCTCCCCCGAAACGCGCAAGTCGCCCGCATGGGCACCATCCCCTCCGGAAGGGGCGTTTCCGCAATCACCCGGATGCGAACGGACGGCATCCGCCCGACCGCCGACGGCAGGCGCGCAGCCATCTTCGCCTGCCTTCTTCGGAATCGCCAGCGCCTTTTTCAGCATCGTCACCGACGAATAACCGATTACCAGGGCGGCGGCAGCCATCACAAGCCAGGTTGGCGATGCACTCGCAAGATACACGCCGACGGGAGACGAGCAGGCTCCGCCTATTCCCGCAAGCACGCCCACTGCGGGCACACAGGTCCTATTGCGCAGATGGGTGGCAGACCCCGCAAGGGACGTGGGGACGATGGCGAACAGCGAAGTTGCCGTCGCCTGCAGCGCCGCCATGCCGAATCCCAGGCGGAACACGGGGAGCATCACCATGCCCCCTCCGATACCCAGCATGCCCGAAAGCACGCCGACACCGAAACCGACGCAGATGGACAACAGGAAAAGCGCCATGGGACCCGCCTACTCGGAAACGTTGAGGCGGACCTCTTTCGTCAAGCCGGCGTCGATGCTCGCAGTCATCATCTGCTCTGCCGGAGGCTCGATGACCCCTTCTTCCGAACAGCGCACCACCGACCTGAGAAGGGCATTGCGCAGAATGCTGTCGCCTTCGGTCCTGACCATGATTTCCGGCCATACGTACTGGAATTCGAAATAACGCGTGCAATTCCTACGGGCGTATTCGGAAGCCTCCGCGGCAACCACCTTGGCGGCCTTTCGGTATTCCTTGCCATCAGGGCGGCCGATGCTCCTCAGCTTCGCGGTCTTGCGGATCCTCTTCTCGATTCCAGGCTGGAGGAAGGGACCGGGATACGGCTCCAATGAAGAGGGTTTCACCTGCTGGAGGTCGATCTGAGTGCGGCTGTATTCCATCTTCCTGAACTCGTAGAGCCAGCGGAAGATATCCTGGCGGAAGCGCCTGCCCTCGCTGATTCCCTTCGGGGGGAGATGGCGCAGGCACCATTTGTTGTCGAACCAGATATCGGAACCGTACATGCGCAGGTTGAGCAAGTAGTCCAAATCCTCGCCTCGGGGAATCCAGGGGTCGAAGCTCAAGCGCTTGAAGGCCTCCTTGTGCAGGGCAAGGCACCCGCCGCACACATGGTTCGAACGGGAGAGCCTGGGGCCGGCAAGGGCCTGGTCGATCCACTGGTTGAACGCGCGTCCCTGATTCCAATAGCGGTTGTACCACTTATCCTGGCTGAGGGAATGGCAGTTCCCTTCGGCATTCAGGTAGTATCCGCTCTTCGCGAGGATGGGAATGCCCCTGCGCGTCAGCTTGCCCAGGCCGTACATGCCCTTCTCCAAAAAGGAAGCGTCATCGATAACCTCGTCGTCATCGATGAACACGATGCTGTCGAAACCCAGGATATTCGCAAGGACGAGCCCCAGGTTTCGGATGGCGGAATAACCGGACAGCCCGATCTCGAATTCCAACCGCCCGAGCCTGAGCTGCTCGAAGCGGCGCCTGACGATGTCGAGTTCCCCCGCAGTCACCACCATGATGCTGAGCAAGGGGAAACGCGAGGCGATTTCCCGCACCTTTTCCGCCGCCTGCTGCTCGATCCCCCTCTCTGCCGCGACCAGCACGGCAACGGCACCGACGCCACGGACCCTATTGAGCGATTTCAGGCAACGGGGAAGCTCCCCTTCGCTCATCAGCGGGGTCGTATGGTCGTACACGACCGCATCGTTTCGGTCCGAGGGCACCGAATGGCGCAAGGAGATATAGGTTGGGATGACAACCAGGGGGTTCATGCAGGCTCTTTTCCGTTTTTCGCCCGGCAATCTACCGGGACAGTGCTTCATTTCCGCAATGCACGCCTCCGAACAGGCGCCTTCTGATTGTATATTAGCTTGCCCCTTTGCTGGTGGAGAGAACAGAAAAAGCCGCCCTCGGGAAGGCGGCTTTCCGGGCCCTATTCCATTCTTCTCAGACGGCGCGGGACGGGGCTTTACCCCTCATCCCCCGCAATGCCGAATTTCCTGATCGCACGCAACAGCGGCAGGCCGAGGATATACATCACCAGGGCCTCGCCGACACCGACGGCAACGACGCCGAACAGGTACATGGGAACGTACATGCCCTCGAGCGAGATGCTCGTGAAGGGGATGGTGTAATACCCCAGGCCCTGGAGGAGAATGGGCAGGTACAAGGGAACGATCAGGGCATTCGCCAACACGAAACCGAACAGGGCAAGGGCGGGACGCGAACGGAACCTACGGCACCAGAGCGCCCCCAAGAACGTGGCAAGGGTACCGAAGACCACATCGAGCATCCCCAACGCACCGGTGCCGCTGATGGCGACATTGCACAGGTTGGCGATCGCGCAGCCGAGCGAGAGCCCGGGCACGGCAGACGATGTCACGACCGCGATGGCGCAGACCGCCTCGGAGATACGGCACTGGACGGGACCCCAGGCG
>SFII01000066.1 GCA_004555335.1 Coriobacteriaceae bacterium
TGGGTACCCAGGGTTTCGGTTTCCTCGACGGCCTCGGCAGGTTCCTCTGCTTCTTCGGCGTCATCGGAAGCTTCGGCGGTTTCGTCGATTGCGGTTTCTTCAGTATCATCGACGGCGGCTTCGGATTCTGCAGCCTCTTCGGATGCGGGAGCTTCTTCGGCTTCCGCATCATCTTCGATGACGGCTTCTTCGCCCTCGATGGCCTCTACGGCCTCGTCGGGTGCCTCATCGGTCCCTGCTTCGGATTGGGGTGCTTCCGGCGCGTCTTCTTCCGTGGCGTCGATTACGTCGGGCTGCTCGGCTTCCAGGTCCTGAGCTGCGGTAGCAGGTTCCGCATTCTGCTCGATCGGTTCTTCAGCGAGTGCGATAGCAGGGGTCATCGAAACGGCGAGGATGCCTGCCACAGCACCGGATACGATGCGTTTTCCAGGTTTCATGCTGTCATGCGTGGGCATAGCAGTTTCCTTTCTATCCTGAATATTTGTTTGTTCCGTTTTTGATTCCTGCAATGAAAATACGAATAGAAAACCTTCTGTTTTCCTAAAGTATTTATGCGCGAAAGATGCAGGAAAAAAACGATTCCGGATAGAAAATTTACCATCTAAAAATTAAACTATGCCTCTGACCAGGGGAAATACTACTCTAGGTTTTTATATCAACCAGGTGTCAATTACGAATCAGAGAGTAGAAAATAAAACTGTTAGGTGAAAAATTACAATTAGAAATAGAGTCCTGTGCTTTGACCTGGGAAAATATAAATATTCAGTAATCAGCTGGAAGAAATAGCTGGAAAGAAAAAAATACCGAATAGTCGAAATTCAATGCGTATAGTCTCAAATACGAATATCTGTTGTGCATTCGAAAGAAGAAAAATACGCCATATCGTTTCGGGATAATCGGGAAGACGAATTTCCAACGATGAATCGCGGATTGCACATGCGTTTCCAGGGTTTTGAGGGAAGCTTTCCTGCGTCCTGCGTCCTGCGTCCTGCGTCCTGCGTCCTGCGTCCTGCGTCCTGCGTCCTGCGTCCTTAAAGCGCCTAGGCCCGGGCGGCAAGGAAGGGGTCGTGGATGGTGACTGCGGGCATCATCGTGATGCCATCGAGGGATGCTGACTGGCCGGTTCTGGGATCATTTGGTTAAGGTCAGTTGACAGCTTGCTGAATTCGTATGGTATTTTGCCCTGAATACCCGTTTCCGCGATAGGATGGAACGGAGTGAATTATCAGCCGACCAAAGGAGGAATCCGATAACCCGTGGGTACAGCGATTAGCATTGTCTTAGTCATCTTCTTTCTGATGATGAATGCGTTTTTCGTTACAGCGGAGTTCGCGCTCGTGAGAGTACGCCGCTCCCAAATCGAAATGGCTGTAGAGGAGGGGAAGAGGGGTTCGAAGAACGCGAAGCTGGTTGCCGACAACGTCAATGCCTATCTGTCAGCTTGCCAGTTAGGTATCACGCTCGCGTCCCTTGCCTTGGGTTGGCTCGGCGAGCCTGCGGTGGCTTCCGTGCTCAGGACTCCGCTTACCGCGCTGGGGCTTCCTTCCGAATTGGTGTCCCCCATTTGCGTTGCGGTCGGTTTCGCGCTTATCACCATGCTCCATATCGTGGTGGGCGAGCTCATCCCCAAGTCCTTCGCAATCTTTTCCACCGAACGCTATGCGCTCGGCACCGCAACCTTGCTCGTATGGTTCTACCGCATCACCTATCCGGTCATGATCCTGTTCAACGGCATTACCAGCACCGTGGTAAGGCTATTCGGGCATGACCCCGCAAACGAGCATGATGTATATACCGACGAGGAGCTGAGGCTGTTGATCGACGAATCCACCGAAAGCGGCTTCATCGATCCCGACCAGAACGAATTCTTCGACAACATCTTCGACTTGAGCGACAAGGATGCGGAAGTGATCATGACCCCGCGAACCGACATGGTATGCCTCGACTTGGAGAAGCCGCTCGAAGAGAACCTTGAAACCATCAGCCAGCATAAGTACACGCGTTATCCGGTATGCCGCGGCTCGAAGGACGACATCGTGGGCTTCGTGCATATGAAGGACCTGTACGGCCTGCCCGTCGATACCCCTATAGAGGATTGGAAGCTGCGCGAGATCCCCGCTGTTCCGGAAACCATCTCCATTGCGCGCCTGCTGGGCACGATGCAGGAACGCCGCACCGAAATCTGCGTCGTGATCGACGAGCATGGCGGTACTGCGGGCATCGTGACCATGTCGGATGTGATGGAGCAGATCGTGGGCCGTATCGAAGACGAGTACGTGCACTATCCCGACGAGGATGTGGTCATGCTCCACGACGGCACCTATCTGGTCGATGGTGCGATGGTCATCAACGATTTCGAGGATCTGCTTGGTTTCGAGCCGGAAGAAGCCGAAGAGGTGGAGACCGCAGGCGGTTTGATGATGGCCTTGTTCGACCGCATCCCCGATGCCGGCGATACCACCACCTTGGAGTCCCGCGATACCATCGTGAACTTCACCATCCTGGATATGGACAGGTTCCGCATCGATAAGATCGCCGTGAAGATCCAGAAGAAGGAGCAGCCTGCCAAGGACGAATCCTCTTCGGAGCGCTCTTCCGATAGCTGGAAATCCAAGGTCCAGAAATCGGAACGCGATTAAAAACCCCTTGCGTTGAGCATCGAAGACCCCTCTGCCGATCCGTGCGATTGCAGAGGGGTCTTGCTTTTCCATTTTCAACGGTTGGGAAACCTGCGTTTTTCAAGCGCCCAACGAAATCCGAGGCACCCGTCCCCGATGCTATCAATGTCCTATCATCGGGACACGAGCGTCGAAAGGAGAGGGCTATGCAGGGACCTTGGACCATAGAGACCGCATGCTTGGGAATGCGGGCTTTCCAGGCCGGTGACGAAGAAGAGCTGAAAATCGTCGCATCGGATAGCGAGTTCGTAAGGGCGGTACGGGAAACGCTCGAAGCCCATGGGGTGGATGCTGCCGATGTTCATGAATGGGCGGAGTCGAAGGAAATGGTTCCCATCGCAATCGTTCTGAAGCATACAGGTCAGCTGATCGGTGTGTATTCTTCCGTTCCCGTGCTCGAAGGCGAGAGGATCAAGGGTGCGGAAGGCGTCTTCATCCTCAGGTCCGAGGAGTATGCTCAAGGATTTGCTTCCGAGCTTGCCCAGGCGTCTTTGAATGCCGTGCAGGCGAGGCTTTCGAAGGTGGGAGGCGGTGCTTCGGGTTCAAAGTCCTCATACAGCCTGCAGGGCAGCGTCACGAAACGCTGCCATGGAGCGGCAGTGATGGGCTTCAAGTTCACTGTGAAGGAATGCGAATCCCGTTAAGGGCTTTCGCTACTGCCCTTCGGTTGCCAGCAGGCGGGCCATAGATGAAAGAAGCTGGTCCTTCGTGTCGGGCAGCATGCCTACCAAAGAGTAGGTGTCGAGCACCGTGGTATCGGCGAAGTAGATTTCCGCCGTGATGTTCTTCAGCATGATGTATTCCTCGCGGAGGATCTCGTAGGGCGTCATCATGTCGAAGGTGCCCATCTTTTCCTCGCGATACAAAGGGGTTCCCTCGAACAGGTGCAGCTTCAGGCACCATACGCCTACGGCTTTGATCTGGTTGATCAGACGCGCGGTTTCCAGCGCATGGAAGCGCGAATAGGATTTTCCGCCAAGGCCCAGCACCACGGTGACGTGGTAGAAGATGCCCGCAGCGTCCAAGCGGCGGGTTTCGCGGATGGTGTCTTGGGCGGTGATTCCCTTGTTCACATATTCGAGCACGTCGTTGCAGCCGCTCTCGATGCCGATATGCAGCGTGTCGAGCCCTGCATCCCTCAGCTGGCGCAATTCCCCTTCGGTCTTGCGCGTGATATCGTCTACGCGCGCATACATGGCGAAGCCGGTGATTTTCGGAAGCGCTCGCTTCGCTTTCTCCATGATCTCGATCAGCTTCCCCGCGGGAAGGCAGAAGGTGTTCTCGCCTAAAAGGAACATGCGGGTGCATTCGGGATCGATTTCCGAAAGTTCCTGCAGGTCGTGGTCGATACGTTCGTCGGAATTGATGCGGAATTCATCCCGTGCGAAATCGCAGAAGCGGCATTTTGCCCAGCTGCAGCCGAGGCAAACCTCCAGTGCGGTGCTTTCCGCCTCGAACGGGGGCATGTAGATGGTTTCGTGGCTGTACAGGGCGCGGAATCGTTCTTCCCTACTCAGGTTGCTGCTCATCTATTCTCCTTTGCCAGCTTGCCGCGATGCGGGATGGAGGGTCTCTGCTCATTCTACAGTGCGTAAGACTGCATCGATGCATGCACGGATATAATCTTCCACGAAGAAAAGGAGGGCCTGTGGCAAAACGCAACGGAGGGAACAGACGAACCGGAAGAGACGCTGCTCCCGTGCGCCCCCTTCCCCCCGGTGCGAGTGCGAAGACGGGGCAGAGCGGGGCTCGGTCCTGCTTGATCGTCTTCGCCGTGGTCCTTGCCCTCATCTGCCTGCTTGCCGCATCGGTCGCCCGTTGCACAACGACGAGCGAAAGCTCTCCTGATTCCCGTTTCTTCCATTTCGGGTCGGAGGGCACCTATGATTGGACTTGCCTGAATACCGTGAATGGCAGATACGCCTACTATGCAGACGGAACCAGGCTCTCGCGTTTCGGCATCGACGTATCCGATTCCCAGGGATATATCGAATGGGCGGATGTGGCGAACGATGGGGTCGAGTTCGCCATGGTCAGATGCGGATACCGCGGCATTACCGATGGCGGGGTCTATGAAGACCAGTATTTCGACTGGAATATCGACAATGCATCGGCGCAGGGAATCGATGTGGGGGTGTACTTCTTTTCCCAGGCGATCAGCGAGGAGGAAGCCGTCGAGGAGGCGAATAAGTGCCTGGAGATGATTGATGGCCGCAAGCTCCAGTATCCCGTTGCCTATGATTACGAGCCCAGCACGACGGGTGGGGGACGCGCCGATTCCCTGAGCGCAGAGCAGGCTTCTGCGAATGCCCGCGCCTTCTGTAAGGTTATCGAGGACGCTGGCTACGGCACCATGATCTACGGCAATCAGCACGACTTGAATGATTACGAGTCGGGTCTGCTCGATGAAAGCGAGATCTGGTACGCCGAATACGGTACCCTCGCCCCCACTTCCAATCATCGTTTCAGTATCTGGCAGTATTCCAACGAAGGTTCCATTGCGGGCATCGATACCGCTGTCGACATGAATATCGATTTGAGCGCGGTGTAGGGGGCCGGAACCGCTCAAAGAAGGGTATCTTTCCAGCTGTTTCGGAACGGGAAGTGAGATTATCGACAATGCGTTGGTATTGTTGATAATCCGTTATAATTTCGCCAATAGGTTTTCAAGAGAGAAAGCCTGCTTCCGAACAGAGAAGGGACCCTGTCATGAAACGTATTGCCATCCTGCTCGCTTCTGTAATGGCAGTATTCGCCTTGGCTGCTTGCTCGAGCGAGCCTGCTACCTTGGAAAGCGCCATGAATGCCGATACCGAGGCAATGGAGCAGATCGACGATCTGGAAAAGCAGACCATTTCCGATAGTGCCGGCGTTTTCAGTGATGCCCAGATCGAATTCAAGGAAAACACGATGATCTTCACCGTTACCCTGTCTTCCGAGATTCCTGCGGGCAGCGTCACCGGTGCTGAAATCGAAGAGATGTTTGCCGAAGATGACAGCATCAGGACCGAGCTTGACGGTATCGCCGAAGAACTTGGTGTCGAACCCAGCGAAGTAAGCGCCCAGATCATCTTCATCGACTCCGACGGCAGCGAGCTTGCGAACTTCACTATCTAGTAAGCATATCGATTGCTTGAACATCGGGAAGCTACCCCGCGAGCCCCACTTCGGTGGGGCTCGTTTCGTCTTCTGGGGGTTTTGCGTTGGGTGCTGGTTCTGGGATGCCATTGCGACCCGAATGGGTTCGCGCCTATCCGTTGGAGGTTTTGCCTGTCGCTGCTATCCTTGAGCGTTCACGTGCCCCGTCATGACTGGTGTCGGGGTACTTCTTCCAACGGATTGTCCGGCGAAGCGCCGAAACCGTCTTGATTCATGCACGGTGCCATATATTTCCCTGATAGTAGATTCGGTTTTTCATATAATTGCCCTTCACTATTGAAAAAGGGAGAGAGGATCCGCTTCGTGCTCGAAACCATCATTGCGGTAAACGATGCCATCAACGGCTTCGTCTGGGGTATTCCCGCGATGGTCTGCATCATCGGTGCAGGCCTGCTGCTGAGTATCCGGACGGGTTTCATCCAGATCAGGAAGTTTCCTTCGGCTTGCAAGGCAACCTTCGAGAAGATGTTCCATAAGGGGCATGTGGAAGATGGCGCGATCTCGCCGTTCCAGGCAATCTGCACCGCGCTTTCGTCGACGGTGGGTACGGGAAACATCGCAGGCGTGGCGGGAGCTATCGCTATCGGCGGCCCGGGTGCTATCTTCTGGATGTGGGTTTCCGCGCTGCTGGGCATGTGCACCAAGTTCTCCGAGGTCACTCTGGCTGTCCATTTCCGCGAGCGCAATAAGACGGGCGATTACGTGGGCGGCCCCATGTACTACATCAAGAACGGCCTGGGGAAGAACTGGCAGTGGCTGGCCTACGCCTTCGCGCTGTTCGGGGTGCTTGCGGTGTTCGGAACCGGCAATGCGACCCAGGTGAACACCATCGCATCCGCAATCGACTCCGCCCTGTTGAACTTCGATATTGTGGGCGAAGGTGCTATCTCCACGGTGAACCTGGCGATCGGCATCATCATCGCCGTCCTGGTCGCCCTGGTGCTGCTCGGCGGCATCAAGCGTATCGCGAGCGTGACCGAGAAGATGATCCCCTTCATGGCGGCCCTGTATATTCTGCTCGCCTTGGGCGTGCTTGCGCTGAACTTCCAGACCATCCCTGTGGTGCTGCACGACATCGTGTACGGAGCCTTCAATCCCCGTTCTGTTACAGGAGGCGTGGTTGGAAGCGCCTTCATCTGCCTGCAGAAGGGCGTTGCCCGCGGCATCTTCTCCAATGAGGCGGGTCTTGGTACCGGGTCTATCGCCCATGCCTGCTCCAACACCAAGGAACCTGTGAAGCAGGGTATGCTCGGCATCTTCGAGGTCTTCTTGGATACCATCATCATCTGCACCCTGACCGCATTGGTCATCCTGTGCAGCGGCACCGCCATCACCTACGGCCAGGCAGCCGGTGCCGAACTGACCATTTCCGGCTTCACCCTCACCTATGGCGGATGGGTCTCCATTCTCACGGCGGTGGCGATGTGCTGCTTCGCCTTTTCCACCATCCTGGGTTGGGGCCTGTATGGTGCCCGCTGCATCGAGTTCCTGTTCAGCAGCAAGGTGGTCAAACCCTTCATGATCGTCTATTCGCTGGTGGCTATCCTGGGCTCCACAACCGATCTGGGTCTGATGTGGAGCATCGCGGAAACCTTCAACGGCCTGATGGCGATCCCCAACCTGATTGCGCTCTTCCTGCTTTCCGGAACGGTTGCACGCCTGACGAGGGAATACTTCGAGAAGAGAAGGCGTTCTCCCGAAGCGGTGGAGTAAAGCGCCCGAAACGGCATCTTTCCAGCCTTATGCAGCATTACCGAGCTCCTGTGTTTCGCACGCAGGGGCTTTTGCGTTGTGCGGGGCGAAAGTTCGCTGTTGTTCTGGCAGCGGTGGGGTCGGATTCCGCTTCCATCCACGGGTTAGCCGGCTTTTATCGGGGTTGCGCCCCTGTTTCTTGCGAATCACTCGTTCCGAATGCAACAGGACCCGGAACGCATCTGCATTCCGGGTCCTGCATCAGGGG
>SFII01000067.1 GCA_004555335.1 Coriobacteriaceae bacterium
CAAGTACAGGTTCGAAACCCTTCAGCTTCACGTAGGCCAGGAACAGGCCGACCCCGCGTCCGACGCCCGCGCAGTACCCATTTACGCCACGACTTCCTATGCGTTCCATAATTCCCAGCATGCTGCCGATCGCTTCAGCTTGGCGGATGCGGGCAACATCTACGGCCGCCTGACCAATTCCACGCAGGGCGTGTTCGAAGACCGCATCGTAGCCTTGGAAGGCGGCGTCGCCGGCTTGGCGCTGGCATCCGGTGCGGCTGCCATCACCTACACCATCGAGGCGCTGGCTAGGGAAGGGGAGCACATCGTCGCCCAGAAGACCATCTACGGCGGCACTTCCAATCTGTTCGCCCACACCCTGCCCCTGCATGGCGTGACTGCCAGCTTCGTCGACATCCACAATCTGGAAGAAGTGGAAGCAGCAATCCAGCCCAACACGAAGGCCATCTTCATCGAGACCTTGGGCAATCCCAATTCCGACATCCCCGACATCGACGCCGTCGCCGAACTGGCCCACAAGCATGGCCTGCCCCTGGTGATCGACAACACCTTCGGCACCCCGTACCTGATCCGTCCGATCGAACATGGCGCCGATATCGTGATTCATTCCGCGACTAAGTTTATCGGCGGCCACGGCACCACCTTGGGTGGCGTCATCGTGGACGGCGGCACCTTCGATTGGGCCGCAAGCGGCAGGTATCCGTGGATTTCCGAGCCCAACCCCAGCTACCATGGCGTACGTTTCACCGAGGCCGCCGGTCCCGCCGCATTCGTCACCTACATCAGGGCGATCCTGTTGCGCGACCAGGGCGCATGCATTTCCCCCTTCGCGGCGTTCTTGCTGCTCCAGGGAACCGAGACCCTGTCCCTGCGACTGGAGCGCCATGGTGAGAATGCCAAGAAGGTGGTGGATTATCTGGTGAAGCATCCCAAGGTCGCCAAGGTGAACCATCCCAGCCTGCCCGACCATCCCGACCACGACCTGTATCAGAAATACTTCCCGAACGGCGGGGCCTCCATCTTCACCTTCGAGATCAAGGGTGGCAGGGAAGAGGCGTTCAGGTTCATCGACAACCTGAAGATCTTCTCGCTGCTGGCGAACGTGGCAGACGTGAAATCCCTGGTCATCCATCCCGCAACCACCACCCATTCGCAGCTGACCGATGAAGAGCTCGCGAACTCGGGCATCACCCAGAGCACTATCCGCCTTTCCATCGGCACCGAGCATATCGACGACATCCTGGAAGATCTGGACCAGGCCTTCCAGGCGGTGTAAGGCGCTCTACCCGATTTTCTGGCTGTTCTCCGCACAAGCAAACTCGTGCGGCTGAATGGATAGGGCGGCTGTGCTTCGCCGCCCGTTCCCAATACAGCGCATTGCCGCAAGCCTCCTTCCTCGCGATTCCCTGCACGCAGGGGAGGGGCTTGCGGCGGGAATGCCGTTGGAAGCCAAGTTGGCTCGAAGCAGTCCATTCCGCTCGTTTTCCCCGATCAGGCGGGCGGATCCAAGAGCTTTTCCATGGAAGCCCGCCTTGCAGGCTTGTTGTTTCCTCCTCTACGCCTGCGGGGCTTCTAAAATGCCACCTCTCTCCTCTCGCCCCATATGTTTCACGTGAAACATATGGGGCGCCCTGTATTGGGGGGGCGAAGGGGCCGGCATTCCCTTCGGAAGAGCCTGCATTGTATGGCGGGCGCTTTAGCGTACAATGGAGGACGCGCCATGTTCCGGCGCGATCATTTTGCATATAGGGAGACCGAATATGGACATTACCGCCGAACAGTTCGCGATGATCCGCAAGCAATTCGAGACGCTCAAGGATCGTTCGCCTTTCTATGCGAAGAAATTCGCCGATATCGACCTGACCGATATCAAGACCACCGAGGATTTCCGCAAGCTGCCCTTCACCGACAAGGGCGACCTGCGCGAAGCCTATCCGCTGGGAATCGCCGCCGTTCCGCCCGAGAAGATCGTGCGCATCCATTCTTCCAGCGGCACTACCGGCACGCCTGTGATCATTCCCTACACCCAGAAGGACGTCGATGACTGGGCCATCCAGTTCGCGCGCTGCTACGAATATGCGGGCTTGACCCCCGAAGACCGCGTCCATATCACCCCCGGCTACGGCCTGTGGACCGCGGGTATCGGCTTCCAGCTGGGCTGCGAGCGCCTGGGCGCCATGGCCATCCCCATGGGTCCCGGCAATACCGACAAGCAGCTGCAGATGATGCAGGACCTGGGCTCCACCGTGCTGTGCGCGACCAGCTCCTACGCCCTGCTTCTGGCGGAAGAGATCGAGAAGCGCGGCATCCGCGACAAGATCAAGCTGCGCAAGGGCATCATCGGCTCCGAGCGCTGGGGCGAGAAGATGCGCCGTCGCATCGCCAACGAACTGGGCGTCGAACTGTACGACATCTACGGCTTGACCGAAATCTACGGCCCCGGTATCGGCATCAACTGCCAGGCTGACAGCGCCATGCATATCTGGAGCGACTACGTCTACATCGAGATCGTCGATCCTGCGACGGGCGAGTCCGTGCCCGACGGCGAAGTGGGCGAGATCGTGCTCACCACCTTGCAGAAGGAAGGCGCGCCGCTGATTCGCTTCCGTACCCACGACCTGTCCCGCATCGTCCCCGGCGAGTGCAGTTGCGGCCACAACGAGCATCCGCGCATCGACATCATCACCGGCCGTACCGACGACATGGTGAAGGTCCACGGCGTGAACATGTTCCCCGCGCAGATCGAAGAGGTCATCCAGTTCACCGATGGCGCTTCCAGCGAATACCAGGTGATGATCGACCATATGATGGGCAAGGACACCCTCACCCTCTTCTTCGAAACCGAACGCACCGGCGAGGAAAAGGAAAAGGTGGAGCAGGAGCTGGCGTTGATCTTCAAGGCGAAGATCGGCATGACCCCCATCGCCAAGGGCGTTGCGATCGGCGAGCTGCCCAGGTCTCTCAAGAAGACCCAGCGCATCTTTGACAACCGCTACTAGCCCGCAACCGGCGGCGCGGGTGCGCTGCAACAGCAGGAATTTTTCCGGAAGGCGTCCCTTTGGGGCGCCTTCCGTGTTGGACGGGCTCTGCCGCTGCACTGCGGCAAAGGCTGTTGTATTATGAATCAGTTATGCATGTTGACCATCTGGAGGCATCACGTGATCCTGAGCAAGCAAGACTGCGAGTTGTTCTTTTCCGCCTTCGACGCGCTTACCGACTACGCGAACGGCAAGTGGGGCGTGGCCCCTGCCGTGATCGATCCGCGCAGCGGCTTCGTGAACGAGGAAAACCAGCGCAAGGTCGCCGCCGAGGTGTGGCGCAACCTTTCCATCATCGATGAGCTCTTGGCGGAAGAGCCCTTCTCCGTCCCCGCCCAGGAAGCCGACGTGCTGAAGGCCTGGCGCAATGCCTATACCGATTCCTTCTACGTGGTGTCGAAGGAGCCCCGCGTGGTGCATTTCATTTCGGAGGGAACCGCCTTCGAGGTGTGCGGCCTTTCGCGCGAGATCATCTCCATGCTTGCTTCCATGCCCACCGTGGTGACGGCGACGCTTTTGCCCTTCAAGGACAAGATCGTCTTCGGCGTGTACCTTGAAGAGCAGCCCATGCTGTTCGGCCGCGCCATGGCCCAGCTCATCGACGATGCCTGGGAGGAAATCAAGGCGTCCGGGCGCATCCTGACCACGGCTGACCAGTTGATTGCCGCGGTCCCCGATCTGGAAGAGCAGCGCATTTCCCGCGAGGCGGAGCGCATGCTCAGCTCGCTCGAGGAGGAAATGGCCCCCGACGTGGTGGGCGAGGGCGCGCACAGGGGCCTGCTTGCCGACGTATCCGCCGGCGAGCGCGAGGAATTGGTGAAGAAGAACGCCTACGCCTTCGCGGGTGCGGAAGATGCCATGGGCGCGCTCGGCGCGTACTGCGACCGCCGCGAGCCCCGCTACAGCCTGCGCGGCATGCTGGAGGACCTGGGCGAAGACGATCTGCTGGGCATCGCCTCGGGCCTGCGCATCCCGCTCACGAACATGGAGCGCGAATCGGTCGTCGATGCCATCGTGGCTGCAGCCACCGAACGCGAGTCGGTGGAATCCATGCTGGCCACCATGGACTACGAAGACTACGAAAAGGTGACCGAGCTGTACAAGCGCGGCGGTTGCATCAGCGTTCCCGCAGATCAGATGCACAATACGGAAGGATTCTTCCCCGAAGTGCCGCTTCTGTGCCAGCCCTTCCTGCACGACGGCACCTTCACCTTCGTCATGCCCGGCGAAATGATCTCCGCCCTGGACGAAACGAACTGGGAGGAAGTAGGCGAATACCAGCGCCAGAACAAGCTGCTGGTTTCCATCGCCAACTTCATGATCGAGCTGAGGGGCATCTGCTCCTTCGATGCCGTCTACGATGCCTATCTGGCGGCGACGAAGAATCCCTTCGACCAGGGCGATGCCTTGAGCGTGCTCGCCTTCAGTCCGCGCGAGGATCTGGCACTCTATACCATCTGGATGGGCGACGATCCGGCGAACACCTACCTGGTGCATATCGACCTGGCGCGCGCCTTCGGCGGCAAGGACCAGGGCCCGTACCCGCCCCGCCTGCGCAAGGACGACCTGCCCATGGAATTCGATAACCTGATGGACGCCCAGCGGGGCAAGAGCCCCCGTCCGCTTTCCGAGGAGATGCTCTCGGTAGGCGATTACGTGGCATGGGCGCGCAGCAGGCCGGCGGCCATCGCCCTGCGCGACTGGCTGGACGCCCATGTGCCCGACAATGCCGACGACTATTCCTACGCCAACGGCGTGGTGGACGACCTGATCGTCATGTGCACGCAGGAATTCCCCATGCAGGTGGTGACCGAATACCTTTCCAAGAACCTGGTGGTTTCGGGGATGGGCCAGCTGAACAAGGTGATGGAGCTGTTCGGCAATCTGAACAACACCCTGCCGCGCTGGTCGAACAACGGCTGGGCCCCCAATGACATCCGCGAGGGCAAGGGCGGCGCCAAGGTGTTCTACAACGAAGACGGCAGCGCGAAGCGCATCGGCCCCTATGACCTGTGCCCCTGCGGGAGCGGCAAGCCCTACAAGGACTGCCACGGCAGGAAGTAGCGCCGCCGGAATACGCGGCGGCGGCCTCGCGCATGCGCGTCACCCGCTCCGATTCGTCGGTGGGGGAAAATTTGTTGCCGAACTGCTATCTTATGCTAAAGTGTTCCGCATGCATTTTCTGAATGGACATAAGGGTTTCGGTATCGAGAGCGAAGGTGCCCTCACTGTTGCCGTGCGCGCTCAGCAGAGTACCTGCTGCGGCGCCTGCCAGGCTGCCCTGTTGCATGCAGCCCCCATGTCCCGCCGCAATGACGCATTCACTGCAATCTACTTTTATCGATACTGCTAGCACACGGTCTTCCCCCGGTGCTTTTTTTGTGCCCGGTGCCTGGTCGTGTGCGCTCTTCGGAATCAAGCCTGCGTGATGCGGGCTGGTTTTTTGTTGTCTGTTGGTAGGAAGAAGAAAGAAGAAAGGAAAGCACGTGCTAGTCAAGATTTGTCTGGTTCTGATCTTCTTCGGCGTTGCGATCGGCGTAGGCCTCTACTGCCGCCGCTCCGCCTCGAGCGTTGACGGTTTCGTCTTGGGCGGCCGCAACGTCGGTCCTTGGATGTCTGCGTTCGCGTATGGCACCAGTTATTTCTCCGCGGTGGTTTTCGTAGGCTATGCGGGCCAGTTCGGATGGAAGTACGGTATCGCCGCATTCTGGGCGGGTATCGGCAACGCCATCCTGGGTTCCCTGATGGCCTGGTGGGTACTGGGTCCCCGCACCCGCGAAGTCACCCATCGCCTGGGCGCCACCACCATGCCCGAGTTCTTCGGCAAGCGCTATAAGTCCAAGAACCTGCGCATCGCCGCAGCCGCGATTATCTTCGTGTTCCTGATCCCTTACACCGCTTCGGTCTACAATGGCCTGTCCCGCCTGTTCGGCATGGCATTCGGCATGCCCTACGAAGTGTGCGTCATCGGCATGGCGGTCATCACCTGCGCCTATGTTGTGCTGGGCGGCTATATGGCCACGGTTATGAACGACTTTTTGCAGGGCATCGTCATGCTGCTGGGCATCACCGCGGTCATCGTGGTTGTCCTGGCGAACAACGGCGGCTTCATGGGGGCCATGACCACCCTGTCCCAGGTCCCGCATGAGACCTCGCAGATGAGCGGTGTATTCACGAGCATGTTCGGACCCGATCCCTTGAACCTGCTAGGCGTGGTCATCTTGACCAGTCTGGGTACCTGGGGCCTGCCCCAGATGGTGCAGAAGTTCTATGCGATCAAGAGCGGTCCCGCCGTTAAGCAGGGTGCCATCATCTCCACCATCTTCGCCTTCGTGGTTGCCGGCGGCAGCTATTTCCTGGGTGGTTTCGGTCGCTTGTACAGCAGTCAGGTTGAAATCGGCGCAAACGGTCAGCCTGTCTACGACTCCATCATCCCCACCATGCTGTCCACCCTGCCCGATATCTTGATCGGCCTCGTGATCGTGCTGGTTCTTTCCGCATCCATGTCCACCCTGTCCTCCCTGGTCCTGACTTCTTCGTCCACCCTGACCCTGGACCTGATCGAGGGCAACCTGGTGAAGGATATGACCGAAAAGAAGCGCGTTTCCTACATGCGCGTCCTGCTGGGTGCATTCATCATCATCTCCGCGGTCCTGGCCCTGTTCCAGTACCATTCCTCCGTTACCTTCATCGCCCAGCTGATGGGCATTTCCTGGGGTGCTTTGGCCGGCGCCTTCCTGGGTCCCTTCCTGTGGGGCCTGTATTCCGGCAAGATCTCCAAGGCTGCCGTATGGGTGAGCTTCATCTGCGGTGTCGGCCTGACTTCCGGCAACATGATCATGGGCCTGGTCGGCATGCAGCCGCTGTTCGCTTCCCCCATCAACTGCGGCGCCTTCGCGATGGTGCTGTCGCTTATCATCGTGCCCATCGTGAGCCTGTTCACCAAGTCGGTTGATTTCGACGTCAATCCGCCCCATGTGGAAGGCGCTATCGACCGCGAATTCCAGGCAAGCCTGAACGGCGAAGAGGAATTCAACAGCGAGAAGATCTACGAGGCCCTGTAAGGACCGAATCTTCGAACCATACCCGGTCTTCCCGGGAAGGCAAAGGCGCCACCTGCAGCTGCGGGTGGCGCCTTTCGTGTGCGTCGGAACGGTGTTGGGCGGCGGTGCGTCCGCCTATCCCAGGCCGAAGATCTGCATGACCAGCAGGATGGCCGTGAGCACGGTGACGATGGCGATGGTTCCCCAAAGCAGCACCGTGGAAACCTTGCCGCTCGTGTATTTGCCCATGACGCGCTTGTCCGCGGCGATGAGCGCCATGAACACCAGCAGCACGGGCAGGATGATGCCGTTGATGAACTGCGCGGTCAGCATGATGCCCATCAGGTTGATGTTGGGGATCAGCACCACCACGGCGGCGAAGATGATGATGAAGGTCAGGATCGATTTGAAGGCCGGTGCCTCCTTGAAGCCGAATTCCACGCCCGCTTCCCAGCCGAAGGCCTCGCAGATGACGAAAGCGGAAGTGAGCGGCAGCACGCAGGCAGCCAGGAAGCTGGCGCTCACCAGCCCGATCGCGAACAGCATCTGCGCGTATTCCCCCGCGAAGGGCGCCAGTGCCGCCGCGGCGTCCGCCGCCTCGGTGATGTGGATGCCGGCAGGGCGATGATGAACCAGGCCACCACGCAGGCGGCGATGGTGCCGCTCACGGCGTCCACGCGGATGCTCAGCATGTCTTCGGTATCGGATCCCTTTTCCACGATGTTGCTCTGCGCGTAGAACATCATCCACGGCGCGATGGTGGTGCCGATGGTGGAAATGGTCAGGCTGATGAAGTTGCGCTGGTTCACGATCTGCGGGAACACGGTGCCGTGTGCGGCCTGCGCCCAGTTGGGATGCGCCATCACGGCCGCGATGATATAGGTCACGAACACGAAGCTCAATATCAAAAACACGCGCTCGACGCGCTTGTAGTTCCCTCCCGAAATGAGCAGCCAGACGGCGGCCGCCGCCACCAGGACCGAAAGCCAGGTAGGCACGCCGAACATGCCCAGGCCGCTCGCGATGCCCGCGAATTCCGAGAAGGTGGTGCAGATGTTGCCGATGAGCAGGGCCAGCATGGCAAGCGCCGTGGGCCTGATGCCGAACTTCTCGCGGATCAGCGCGGCGAAACCCTTGCCCGTGACCGCGCCCATCCTCCCTGCGGTCAGCTGCACTACGGCAAGGAGCAGGCACATGATGGGGATGATCCACAGCGACTTGTAGCCGAATTCCGCGCCGACCGTGGAATAGGTGGAGATGCCGCCCGCGTCGTTGCCCGCCATGGCGGTGACGATGCCCGGTCCCATTGCCGCCAAGATCAGCAGCAGCTTGCCCTTGCCCTTCTTTTCGGGCTCGGGCCTGTATTCGTATGACTCGCCGCGTTCGATGGCTGCATCGCGTTCGGCGAATACTTCTTCGGTGGTCTTCTCGCTCATCGTCTACGCTCCGAATCCCAGTCCCGCGATCTTCAGTACCAGCAGGGTGTAGAAGACGATGAAGACCAGAAAGCCGCTGATGATCATCGCGTTCTTGAAAAGCCTGCCCGATGCCTTCCCTTCTTCGGCCTCTTCCTCGATGACGTCGAAGGCGTCGTCGAAGGTGACGATGCCCAGCATCTTGCCGTGCTCGTCCACCACGGGAAGCGAGGCCAGGTTGTACTTGGAGATGGTTTCGGCGACCTCTTCCTCGTCTTCTTCGGGCAACACGGTGATCAGGTCGTCGTCGTACATCACGTCGCGCAGCAGGTCCTGGGGCTTTGCCAGCACCAGCGTGCGCAGCGAAAGCACGCCCGCCAGCTTGCTGTACTGGTCGAGCACGTACAGGTAGTGGATGGAGGGGAAGTCTTCCGGCGCGCGGCGCAGCTCCTCGATGGCCTCGCCCACGGTGTCGTCGTCATGGCAGGCGACGAAGCGCGTGGTCATCATGGCGCCCGCGGTGTCTTCGCGGTAGCCCAGAAGCTGGCGGATGCCTTCGGCGGATTCCACGCCCATCAGGCGCAACAGGCGCTCCGCCTTCGCGTACGAAAGGTCGCGCACGATGTCTGCCGCGTCGTCGGGGTCCATGTTGCCCAGCAGCTTGGAGGCGCGGGCGTCGTCCATCTCGTCGATGACGTCCGCCTGGTATTCGTCTTCCATTTCGGAGATGGCATCGCCGGCGCGCTCGTCGTCTAGGTACTGGAATACGGTTGCACGTTGAGCGGGATCCAGCTGCTCCAGGATGTCGGCGACGTCTGCGGGGTGCAGCTCTTCCAAGCGGGTGTGGGTGACGGAAAGCTGCACCTTGGAAAGGTCGCGGTCCAGCAGGTCCATGTAGTTCCATGCGATGATCTGCTCGCCCAGCTTCTTGCCGATGCGCTTGGCGATGGCGACGGCGGCGCGTTCGATCCAGGGGGCGAGTCCTCGCAGGATGCCGCGCAGGCCCACTTCCGCGCCCAGCAGGCGCAGCTGCCTGCCGGAAGACGAGAGCTTCAGGTCGTTTACGCGCACCACCTTCATGCCCTGCGTGTCGACGATCTGCCTGTTCAGCAGGTCGCGGGCCAGCAGCACCTCTTCGGGCTGCAGGTAGCTGAAGCGGATACCCGTCGCGGGAACCTGCAGCTGCAGCTGCTCTCCGTCGTAGCCTTCGACGTATTTGCGCCAGCTGATCATGAAGGGTACGTTGCCGGGCCCCTTGAAGGCCAGGCTGGTGACGCGCGGGAATACCTCGCCCGTTTGGATGGCGAGGTCGGAAATGACGCCGATGCGTTCGCCTTCGGCGTCCAGAACGGGTTTCCCAAGCATTTGGGACAGATAGATCATGTGCTTCCCCCTGTCATACCGGGGCGTTGCCGCGCCTGGATGCGAGCCAACGCGCTCAGACCCGCATGGCTCAGGCGAGCCATGCGGTGCGATGGCCGAAAGGGCAGTGGGCGAACGCCGAATATGCAAGTGACCTGGTACAGAGCCGCCATTCGGCTCCCGCCAGGTGGGAAGCCGAAAGGCTAGCTACTGTGAGGTTTCGATCGTCGAACCTTCAAGTAACTTCCTTCCAACGTGAGATAGGGACGTTCGAGATACGAAAAACGTCCAGAAACAAAAAAAGGAGCTTCAAGCTCCCACCCTCGCAGTGGTGCGCCGTGAGGGATTCGAACCCCCGACGTACTGATTCGTAGTCAGTCCCTCTATCCAGCTGAGGTAACGGCGCACTTGGTGCGATGCTTGCAAATGGTGCGCCGTGAGGGATTCGAACCCCCGACGTACTGATTCGTAGTCAGTCCCTCTATCCAGCTGAGGTAACGGCGCACGCAGCGAAAAGTATATTACCCATGACCTTGGGAAGTGTCAACGGGTTTTGCCGAATTTATTTGAAAAGCTTGCTCTGGGTGAACAGCACCGCGACGATGATGCAGCAGGTGACGCTTAAGAGTATGGGGAACAGGAAGGATTCTGCGAAGGGCAGCATCCCCACGTTCATGCCGTAGAAGCTGAAGACCATGGTGGGGACGGAAAGCGTCAGCGTGATAGTGGTCAGGCGGCGCATGGTGATGTTCATGTTGTTGCTGATGACGCTGCCGAAGGCGTCCATCGAGCCGTTGAGCAGCTTGGTTGCGATGTCGCACATCTCCGTCGCCTGGCTGACCTCGATCTTGATGTCGTCGATATCGTCGCGGTCGTTGCCGGTGAACTTGATGATCTTGCCGTTGTCCAGCTTGATCAGCACTGCCTGCAGGGCCTTCAGGCTGGTGCTGAAGTAGATGAGCGACCTTTCCAAGCCGAGCATCTTGATAAGCTCGGCGTTGCGCATGTATTCGCGCAGCTCGCGTTCGTTGCGCTTGAACTGGCGGTCGATGTCGCGCAGGCAGTACAGGTACTTCTGGGAAACGTCGTACAGGATGTCCAGCAGCAGGCGCTGCTGGCGCAGTTCCGCATTGCCGCGCGTGTAGGACTTGACCAAGGCATCGATAAGCGGGTTGTCGTACAGCGAAATGGTGACGAACACGCCCTTACGGGGCAGAAGCAGGATGGAAAGCGGGTGCGTGTCGTACTGCGGCATGCTTTCGTCCAGGGTTTCTGCCGCGCTTTCCCTCATGGGGTAGTCGACGATGATGAGCGTTTGGCCTTCGCGGGGGTCGTCGTCCACGTGCGAGCGTTCCTCGTCGTCGGTTGCGGCGTTGACGTATTCCGAATGCACGCCCAGTTCGTTGACCAGCCATGCGCAGTCGTCGATGGTCGGTCGGGTGACGTTGATCCAACAGTCGCTTTCGAGAATCTCGTTTGAACGCGACAGCTTTTCGTCTTCGACGATGAAGTACTCGATCATGGCACCTCCCGGGTCAACTGCGGGCCGACGATTTCCGCGTAATAGTGTAGTGCAGCGCAAGCCGCCGAAGCATGTAATGAAGGTAAAATGCCGTCCCGTATTCCGCCGCGTGCGTTGCGGATGGGTTTCCTTTTGCCGCAAACCGCCGTGCTTCCCTACGAATTGTGGGAAAACGGGTAGAATAGTGCGGTTGAAAAACGCGCGGTCGTTGTGCGCGGTCCTTGATTCCCCCTCTTGGGGAACCGAACTGCAGGAGAATACATGAGCGAATCCACCTTCGTTGATTTCCTTGAGCGCTATAACGAGCTCAATTCCTTCGACAAGTCGCTGCTCGTCCGTCATGACGTGAAGCGCGGTTTGCGTAACGCGGACGGGTCCGGCGTGGTTGCCGGCATTACCAATATCTCGAACGTGCATGGCTACGTCATGAGCGATGGCGACAAGATCCCCGACGAAGGCCGCCTTTCCCTGCGCGGGTACGACATCAACGACCTGATCGGGCATGAGGGCGCCGAGCGCAGGTTCAACTTCGAGGAAGTGGCCTACCTGCTGCTCATGGGCGACCTGCCCACCCGCTCCCAGCTGGAAGGCTTCGTGTCGGCAATCGACGCCGAACGCGAGCTGCCCGACGGCTTCACCGCATCCATGATCATGGGCGCCACCCCGCCCGACATCATGAACCTGCTCGAGCGCAGCATCCTTCTGCTGTATGCCTACGATCCTGCTTCCGAAGACCGTTCCATCTCCAAGGAAATCGCAACGGCCATCCAGCTTTTGTCCCGCCTGCCCCGCATCGCGGTGCTCTCCCATTACGCCAGGGTATCGCGCTATGAAGGCGAATCCATGATCATGCACAGGTTCCGTCCGGGCGAATCCACCGCGGAAACCTTCCTTTCCATGCTGCGTCCCGACCGCAGCTACACTCCCGAAGAGGCGCGCATGCTCGACATCATGCTGTGCCTGCATGCAGAACACGGCGGCGGCAACAACTCCACCTTCACCTGCCGCGTGCTCTCCTCTTCCGACACCGACCCCTATTCCACGTATGCTGCGGCCATCGGATCGCTCAAGGGCAAGCGCCACGGCGGCGCGAACCATCAGGTCCTGGCCATGCAGAGGGAATTCAAGGAAAACATCTCCGACTGGTCCGATGAAGGCCAGGTTGCCGACTATCTGGCGAAGATCGTGCGCAAGGAAGCTTTCGACCACACCGGCCTGGTGTACGGCATGGGCCATGCGGTCTACACCAAGAGCGACCCGCGTGCGGTTATCTTGAAGCGCTTCGCCCGCGAGCTTGCCCAGGGCACCGGATTCGAGGCGGAGTTCAAGCTGCTGGAAACCATCGAGCGCCTGAGCCCCGAAGTAATCCTGAACGTGAAGGGCACCAAGAAGGACATGTGTGCCAACGTGGACATGTATTCGGGCTTCGTGTACGAGATGCTGGGCATCCCCCAGGACCTGTTCACGCCGCTGTTCGCCTGTGCGCGCATGGCGGGCTGGGCTGCGCATCGCCTGGAGGAAATCGCTCCCGGCGGCCGCATCATCCGTCCTGCGTACAAGAGCTCGAACAAGGCATTCCGCACCTACGTGCCCATTGACGAGCGATAGGGAAGGGCCGCTGCCCTGGCGGCATGGCCCCCCGAATGAGTGCTTTTCGCGCCCTGCGGTTTTCCGCGGGGCGTTTCTATGCATGGGGTTGCCCTCCTCCCGGGGGCGGTGGCGTGCTCTGGCGACGTGGTTGCGGGCGCGAGTGTGGCACGCGGGTATCGGGATACGGCTGATAACCTGCGGAATGCCGTTCGTCCGATGGGTGCCTGCGGGGTGCTGTAAGGTCGCACGGCTGCAGCCTGGTGGGTATTCGAAAAATGAAATAATTGTCAGGCGATAACAAAAGCAGGCGATTTGCTACGGGGTAATATTGCGCTGTCGTGAGGGCGGTGCCTTTGCGAGGGTGCTTACCGGAGGGAAGGGAGTGCGTATGCGTTACAAACTGCTGGCTTGCAAGATCTTCGAGCGCGAGATTGCCAGCGTGGTGGCCAACTGCCCGAACAACATCGATGTCACCACCATCCGTCAGCGCCTGCATGATTACCCCAGCAACCTGAGGCAGCAACTGCAAGACGAGATCGACCAGATCGATAACAATACCCATCGCCAGACCGACGATGCGCACTACACGCCCTTCGACGCGATCCTTTTGGGCTACGGTTTGTGCGGCAAGTGCACCATCGGCTTGAAGAGCGCCAAGTATCCCCTGGTCATCCCCCGGACCCACGACTGCATCGCCCTGCTTCTGGGAAGCCGCGAGCGCTTTGCGGAATTGGCGCCGAAGAGCGCGGGCGTGTTCTTCTTCTCGCCGAGCTTCTCTTCGGGTTATGCCAAGCGCATGACCAATGGCGAAGACGAATTCGACATGTGCCGCTACCTGTTCTATCTGGAGCGTTACAAGGGGAACGAGAAGCGCGCCCTGAAGGCGGTCAAGCTGGAGCAGAGCCTTACTTCCGCCTATCATTCCTGCGCCTATATCAAATGGCCCACCATCGACCTGCCCCAGCACGAGGAAGACGTGCGCGAGCTGGCCAAGGCGAGGGGATGGAAGCATCTGGAGATTCCCGGCGACGACACGCTGTTCCGCAAGCTCGTGGACACCGACTGGCTGGACCCTGCGAACGCGAACGATCCCGACTTCCTGGTGGTTCCTCCGGGGCATGCCATCGGCGAAAGCTACGACGGTTCCATCTTCTGCGCGGAAGATCCCGCCCGGGAAGGCGAATAGACCCGGAGCTTGCCCCGATGGCGCATTCTGCGGAAGAGGCCTTTTCGCCGGTCGGATGGTTGATAGGGCCTTCGATGAGGCTGGGATGCCTTGGTTGGCAACCGGGGAGGCTCCTGCGGGCCCTCGCTTTGCCCTTCGACACCTCCTTTTGGGGGGCTCGGAAAGCTCGGTTCTCGAAACGAAAAAGGACCCCGGGAAGGGGTCCTTCGAATGTCTGGCGGATGAGGTAGGATTCGAACCCACGGAACCTTTCGGTTCAACAGTTTTCAAGACTGCAGCCTTAAACCGCTCGGCCACTCATCCGAAAAGCGCTGTTTTCCTGCGCGCGAGCACAAAGGATAGCATATCTTGGCCGATTGCGCCCTATCCATGGTGCGGGTGGGTCCTGGCGTATCCCTTTTGCGGGCGATTGGTATAATCGGGTCATTATGCGCGAATCCGACTACGAATATATGCGCCTCGCCATGGAGCAGGCGCGCATTGCCGCTTCGATGGGCGAGGTGCCTATCGGGGCGGTTGTGGTGTACGAACCCATCGATCCTGCAACCCGGCGTCCCTTGGCGAAGCCTTGCGTGATCGCTGCGGCCTGCAATCGCCGTGAAACCGACAATGACCCCGCCGGGCACGCGGAATTCCTGGCCATGAAGGCGGCATCCGATCATCTGGGCGTGTGGCGGCTTACCGGCTGCACGGTGTATGTGACGCTCGAGCCCTGCATCATGTGCGCGGGGCTGATGCACCAGGCCCGTATCGACCGCTGCGTGTTCGCGGCGCCCGACCCGAAGGCGGGTGCGCTGGGTTCGCTTTATTCGGTGCACGCCGACGAAAGGTTGAACCATCGCTTCGAGGTGACACCTGGGATACTTGAAGAAGAGTGCGCCGCCATGTTGAAGGATTTCTTCAGCGCAAGACGTGCCGCCGCGAAGGCTGCGAAGGCGGCCAGGCGTGCGCAGGTGGCAGAAGACGGAACGCAAGCTCCATTACCATCCGAAAGAGAAGGCTGATTACATGAAGACCTGCAAGGTCATTGCCCCGGCAAAGGTGAACCTGTTTTTGGGTATCGGAAAGCCCCGCGAAGACGGCTTCCATGACGTTATGACGGTCATGCACGCGCTGTCCATGCATGACACGCTGCAGATGTGCCTGGTCGAATCCGGC
>SFII01000068.1 GCA_004555335.1 Coriobacteriaceae bacterium
AATGAAACTCCTGTGCGAGTATTCGCTCTTGTCTTGTTGTCTATGCAAAGGTAGTTGTATCAAGATGCAGCAATATCGCGGAAAGCATGCCTCAGGGTCGAGTCCGGCAAAAGCATCAGTTCGAGCTGCGCGGGGTTTTTCTCCTTCACATGCTTCGCACGCGTCACACGCTTCTCGTTCTTTCAGATTTTCTTTCGGTTCTTTTGCTTCATGTTCTCGAGGTACGAAAGTTGGACTGGGGATTGCTGGGTTTCTCGTAATTCTGCTTGCTTTCTCTCTTATCTTTGGTGCTTGGTATATCCATGCCCTTAATAAGGCACTCTCCTTCGATGGCGGTGATTATTCTGCTGTCGAGTCCGTAACCGAAGATGTTGATTTGAGCCAACCCTTCTACATGCTCGTATTAGGATCTGATTCCCGAGAAGGTTCCGGAACCTCCAACTATGCTCCCAATACCGGGGACAATGAACGTTCTGATGTGATGATCCTCTTGCGTGTCGATGCTTCCCAGAAGCAAATCACTATGGTTTCCATCCCCAGGGACACACCCTACACTTTCGAGGATGGAAAAGTCGACAAGATCAATGAAACTTACAATCGTGGTGGTGCCGCAGAAACGATCGAAGCGGTAGAAAAGGTCACTGGCGTCGATATCGCGCATTTTGCCGAAGTGCGTTTCAGCGATCTTGAGGGAATGGTTGATGCTCTTGGTGGTGTAACCGTCAACGTGGATACTCCCTTATCCTACAAAGATGCCCTAACGGGCGAATGGGTGGAGATTCCGGAAGGCGAGCAGGTTCTGACCGGCCAGCAGGCCCAGATCTTCGCTCGTGCGCGTCATGAGTACGAATCCGACCAGGATATGCACAGGCAGCAGAACGTACGTCAGCTTGCCACCGCTATGCTTCATTCTGTTCTCGAAAAACCCTTCTTCAAGATTCCCTTCACGGTTCTGAACCTGGCGGAATATATCGGCACGGATCTGAGGGCAGGTGATTTCCTCTACCTCGCGAGGGCTTTTGCGGGCTCCGACCTCACCCTTTATAGCTGTACCGGACCGAATGCGGGTGATATCAATCCAGATGCCGATGATATGTGGCTCTGCTACGAGAACCCCGAGGGTTGGGCCGAACTGATGAAGGCGGTTGATAACGGTGAAGACCCCAGCGGTATAGATGTGAATGCCTCTGCGAATATTCCTGCTTCTCAGGATAAATCCGAGGATGAGAGTCAATATTCTTCCGAGGGTAATCCCCTTGAAGGGTATGCCTACTCAGAGGATTCATCCTATTATGGATACGCTTCATCAGTTGATGGAATCACATATTACGATCAGGCGACTTCTTCCGAATACCTAGGGGAGTACCCGTCATATGATGAAGGTTACGCTGGGGAGACATCCACTTCGGGTTAATGCTTACGCTTGCTTCGGGTTGAAGGTTTGGCGTCATTGTACGAAGCCCGTTCCGTGAAGCCTTGAAGCTGCGTGGTACGTTGAGCTGTCTGCGGTGATTACAGGTTTTGCGGCTCTAGATTCTGCGCTTCCCGGCTTCGGTAGGGCGCGTTGCTCTTTGCTTGCCGAGCCTCTTTTGCTGCTGGGGCGATAGAGTGTCGCATGTTTTACGCGGACAATTCCTCAGCTCTTTCGGGTGCGGTGCTGCCCCTGGTTGTTGAAGCTGGCAAGTGGGATCCTTGGGGAGACCTTCCATCCTGTTCGTTCTTGTTGTTTCGGAGGCGAAATGATCGCATTGGTCGCTGCCATCGTCCTTATGCTCCTGCTGGCGTATTTACCTGGTGTTGCGGTATTGAGATCGGCGGGTTTCTCTTCGTTCGAATCTGCCTGCTTCGCGCCCGTGGTATCTACATTCGCGTATGTGGCCTTAGGGGTTGTGTTCTATCGTGTCGGTTTCCATGCCGATTGGCTTTCGATGATCTTGCCCGTTGCGGTTGTTTCCCTGGCAGCGCTTGTGTTGCGCTTGTGCATGATCCGTCGAAGCGGGGGATCATGCGGGGATGCATGCGGCAGGCTCGTGCTTTTCGGACGTCCTGTTGACGGCAGGGTGCTTGCCGCCGCGTTGGCTTTCAACGCGCTCATCGCGGCGATTGTATTCTTGGGGACCTTGGACGGTCCCGATTCCTTCAGTCAGAACTATGACATGGGCCATCATCTCTCGCAGGTGATGGCGATGGTGCAAAGCGGGAACTGGTCGACGCTCGACGTGACAATCGATGGGGTGAATGTCGGGGGGTTCTATCCGAGCGTGCTGCATGTGTATGCGGCCCTGTTGGTATCCTGCACGGGCATTTCCACTGCAGCTGCGATCAACGCGGTGATGTTCTCTTTGTTCGCAGTCGTGTTCCCCTTGGGGATGTTCGCGTTCGGGGTGTCGGCCTTTCCCCAGGATAAGGTTTCTCCCTTCTGCTGTGCCGCGGTGTCCCTCCTTTTCCCTGGATTTCCTTGGATCCTCATCCGCTTTTCGGCTTTGTTGGCCAATGTGGCGGGCTTTTCGCTGCTGCCTTTGGCGTTGGTGCTGTTCATGGCCTGCACGGATGATAGGGTGCCCCTGCGAAACCGTGTGAAACGGGCACTGTTCTGCATCGTGGCGATGGGGGTTATCTCGGTTGCCCATCCCAATACCCTGTTCTCTGCAGCGGTGTTCCTGATTCCCTTCTGCGCTCAGAGGATTTGGGATCTGCTTTCCCGGGAGGGTTGCGCGGCAAGCGGCAAGTCCCTTATGAAATGCGTGGCGGTGGGAACTTTCCTTCTTGCGTGCGCCGTAATCTGGAAGGCGGTGCATGATTTGGAGGCCTTCCGGGGTGTGGTGGAGTATTCCTACACCGCGAAATCGAGCCTTTTCGAAGCGGTGGCAGGGGTTCTGCTCGTCCACTTCAGGTGGTTTTCGGCAAACATCCCGCTTGCCCTCTTGGTGCTCTGCGGTGTGCTTGCCGCGCTTAGGACGAAGGGGTGCAGGTGGCTCGTTGCCGCCTATTTGTTCGCTGCCATCCAGCTGATCGTGTGCAGCGCCACCGATCCCTCTTCCCTGAAATCCTATCTGTGCGGATTCTGGTACAACCACGATTTCAGGTTGATGGCATCGTTTGCCATCGTTGCCGCGCCTTTGGCCGGATTCGGTCTGGCCCGCATCGCCCGCGGAGTCGAGAGGGTTGTCATGAAACGTCGGCAAGCGAGTGGAAACGCTCAGCAGGGCTCTGTCTGCCAAGTTTCGGATCAGCATTCGGATCAGGGGGAAACCGGCCCTCAGAAAGCGTCTGGCAGCGTATGCGAGCGTGCGCTGGGTGTATCGACTTCATGTGTGGCTGTAGTCGGCTTGATGTTGGCCTTGGTGTGCTTCCCCGTGGGCTATTCCCCTCCGAAGGCGTGACGACCAGGTCTTTGGGGCAGTGCATGTCGAAGCTGTATGCGATCAACGACTGGGAGGGCGGCTTCACCATCTACCATTCCGAAGAGCGCGAGTTCGTCCGGAAAGCCGAAGAGCTTATCCCCGAAGGCGCGTTGGTGATGAACTTCCCGTATGACGGAAGCGCGTACGCATACGGCCTCGATGGGCTGAATACCTACTTCAAGTCGAATGCCACGTATTCCGAAGAGGGGAGTGCGGAATACACCGTGGAAACCCGCCTGTGCGATATCGCCTGGGATCCGGAAGTGCGCGATGCCGCCAAGGAGCTGGGTATCGAATACGTGCTGCAGTTGGACCATGGTCTGGGAGAAGGGTCCTCCACCTTGGAGCGCGAGTATTCTGCGAAGGACTGGCGTGGTATCGGGTCTATCGATGGGGAAACCGAGGGCTTCGAGGAAGTACTCGCCTCTGGGGATATGCGCATTGATAGGATAAAGTAGCAGTAACAGCAGGCTGGGTTTTCAGCCTTGCTTGCTCGGGTTGCCGATTGGTTGTCGCATATGCGGAGTTGGGGTAGATGTCTCTTCGGCAGCCCGAGCCTTTTTGCTGCCATGCGTCGTTTCGCTCATAGGGGATGCGGGTACTGCGACCTCGATGCATCAACCATCGACGTTAGAAGTGCGGATGCCCTGGCGGGGCGAGCCGTAGGCGGAACCGGTGGCAGCATAGGGGCACGGTTTTTTTACGATAGTTCTGGGTGGTATCGCGAGTGAACGGGTGTCGGCGGGGGCTCCGGCTTGGTTCCGTGCGATTCTTGGCGATACCTGCGGGAAGATCCTTTGCGGCACGTGGCGGGTGCCGTCGGTTGCAGGCTACTTGAATACCACCTTCCGGTAGAGGATGAAATTCCACACGACGATGCATGCCTGCGTGAAGGCCTTCACCATGACAGGCGGGATGGGACTTGCCCCGAGTGCGTTGATGGTGATGGTGGAGAATGCCAGGTTGAACAGGAAGAGCAGCGTATACAGGATGGCGTTGCGCAGCATGTTGCTCGACCCCTGGAACGTGAGCTTTCCGTTCAGGAGGAAGTTCGCGCAGGTTGCAGTGAGCACGGCGACGATGTTCGAGAGAACCAGGTTATCCGCTGTGAAAAGGCAGAGCAGCCAGAACAGCATCAGTTCCAACAGGGCGGTCGATCCCCCGACGAGCAGGTATTTTGCGATTTGGAAAATCCGTTCCTTCCCCATAGCTTCGGGCATCCTATCTTAGCGAGTCATGGGGACGGGGTGCATCGTCTGCACCTTGCATCCGGCTGCGTTGGATTTGCTTCACCAGGTAGATGGGCCTGCGCTTGCTTTCGATGTAGAGGCGGCCCAGATACTCGCCGAGGATTCCCAGCAGCACCATCTGCAAACCCCCGAAGAACAGGATCAGCACCACCAAGGTGGCATAGCCAGGCACATCGACGCCGAAGTACAGCCGTTGGAAGATCTGCACGACCAGGTAGATTGCCGCGAGCAGCGATGCGAGCAGCCCGATGATGGTGGCGAGGCGAAGCGGGGCGGTGGTGAAGGAGAGCAGGCCGTCTATCGCATAGGCGCACAGATCGCGCAGCGACCAGGTGGTTTCGCCGGCGTGCCTGTTCTGCGGCGTGTATTCATAGGGGATGGTGGTGAAGCCGACCCATGCGAACAGGCCCTTCGAAAAGCGGTGGTATTCGGGCATGCTGATCAGGGCTTCGGCGACGGTGCGGGTGAATACCCTGAAATCGCTTGCGTTTGCGATGACATCCATTCCCGAAGACCTTCCCAGGATGCGGTAGAAGCCTTCGGAGAGCTTGGAGGAAAGCCCGCCCTTGGTGCGCCTGCTTGCGACTGCAGCGACGCAGTCGGCGTGGGGGGATGCCTTGAGCATGTCGAGCATGTTCGCCATGTCGCTTGCAGGTTGTTGCAGGTCGACGTCGATGAAGCCGCAGTAGCGTCCCTGTGCCTGCTCGAGGCCCGCGAACATGGCGGATTCCTTACCGAAATTGCGGGAGAAGCGCACGGCGGCGACGTCGCAAACCGGTTCGCAGATGCCGATGGCTTCCTGCATGCGCTCGTAGGTTCCGTCGCTGCTGCCGTCGTCGATGAAGATGATTTCAAGAGGTCCCTCGACGCGCGGCACCAGATCTTCCAGGACCATGCGGCAGAAGGGCTCGATATTCTGCGCCTCGTTGAAAGCTGGGGCTATGAGCGAGAGTTCGTATTCCATGCGCGGGGTTTGCCTTTCCAGGGTCCGTTCCTGCGAAATCATGCATCCGCCAATTCTACCACCCTTATCCGCAGCGGTTTCCCCTGCTCCTGCGACGAAGGATAGCCATGAGGGCGCCGAGCAGAAGAAGCCCCGTCGCACTGAGCATGGCGCCTATTCGGAGGCCCGGGGTCCGGTAGGTCAATTCCACGTGATGGGTTCCCGCTTCGACCGTGCAGCCCAAGTACATGGTGTTCGTGCGGATGGGGTCTGCGGGTTTTCCATCGACGGAGATCGACCAGCCTTTAGAATAGGGGACGGCGGTGGTGAGCACCGAGCGCTTGTCTGCTCCGATATCGAATGAGATGCGGTTGCTCGCGGCAAGGCCGTCAGGGGGGTATCCAAGGTCAAGGGCAGATTCACCTGCAAAAGCAAGGGCGGCCACCTGTTCGGGGTAGTTTTCGAAGCCCTGGCATATCACGGAGAGGTCCATGAGGTAGGTGCCCTCCACAGGGAGTTTGATGCGGATTCGCGTGGCGATCTGTTCGGAGTAACCGCCGTTCACCAAGAACGAGGTACGTCCCGAGCTGCCGTGGTAGCCTTCGGTGGCGTAGCGCAGAGTGCGTTCCGTTTCCGATCCATCTTGCAGGGTGAAGGTGATGTCGAAGCCCAGTTTGCTGCGCGGGGTGCTGCAAACCAGGTTCCTGACCTCAAGGTAGGTTTCGGTTTCGGGGAGCCCTTCGAAGGTGAGGATGATGTATCCGGGCCCATCGGCGGTGAAGCTGCCATTGGGATTGGCGGTCACGCCCTTCGAGGTTTCCACGGTGAAGGGAATGCTGCTGGATTCGTCTTCGATCTGCGCAAAATCGATTCCCTCTTCAGCCTGATCGGTGACGACCGACTGGAGCAATGCCTGCTGGCATTTCGCCAGACCTAAGGATGCGTAATCCGTGCGGCAGATCTGGGTGGAGCTGGTGTAGGCGAAGGGCAGCGGGTTTTCGTTTTCGTAGATCTTCCAGCTGCGGGATTGCTCTTCCGCCTCCTCTTCGGACAAGGCGAAGCCGTAGGGGACGGGTTCGCCTTCTACCGCAAGGTGGTAGTCCACGCGGGCAATGGTTTCGAGTATGGTGCGCTCATCGAGGTTCCGGTAGCGGTTCGCCTCGTATTCCTGGGTGTTCACGCCCATTTCGGCCATGAACTGCGCGATGTGGGGGTTGGAAAGGCTCCAGTAATAGTCGGTCGAGGGGGCGTTGGCGGTGAGGCCGGCGTTGGGCCGGAGGATCCAATAGCTTCCGGAATAGCGCCAGAAATCATGGTCGCCATCGGCTTCGTCGGCGGTGATCTTCGCTTCGCTATCTTGCAGGTTGGAAGCGTAGTCCCAGGTTAAGAGCTTATCTGCATAGCCTCCCGCGAAGGGTGCGAGCAGGCAGAAGGCATTTGCCGCGATGGTTATGGCCAAAAGGCAGAGAAGCCCTGCATCCGCTTTCCACCCCAAGCGGCCCTCGCGCGATGCATTGGTGCGGGAAAGGGCGATGGCTCCTGCGGCGATGGCTCCCTGGAAGGCGCAGAGGAGGATTGCCTGCCCTGCTCCGTAGATGGAGCTTCCGCACCAGGCGCTCGCGGCCAGGTAGGCGAGCATGCAAAGTCCTGCAAGCAGGGCGTTTTTGCGGTCGAGGGAGCGCAGGCGATTCCAGTTCATGGCGAGGATGCAGCATACGAGCATGCTGTATCCCCAGATCCAGCGGTTGGAGACATAGGAGAAGCCGTTCATGGCAAGCCCTGCGGCGGGAATGAGCAGCATGGCGGAAAGCACTGCGAAGGCGATCTTGATCGGGCGGTTTCCCTTGCGGGAGAACAGCAGGAAGACCGAAAGCAGCGTGATGGCGCCGAAACCGCAGAAGCTCCAGTCTCCGGGGTTGGAAGCGGAAGCGAAGCCGAACAGGAGGGTCTTGTAGTAATCGGAGCCGTA
>SFII01000069.1 GCA_004555335.1 Coriobacteriaceae bacterium
ATCAGGGTATAAACCCTGAAGGGGGTAGGGGAATATGCAAAAGTATGAGAAACTCGCCCCATAAATATGCAAAAACTTGTGTATTAAATTTCTGTTTCATGGGATAATGCCACACGATGCGTAAATCCGAAAGGAGATTTCCCATGGCTCAAGATGCATCGAAACTTGCATCTCAGGATGTCGAAGCGGCGAAAAGGCGCTCGCGTTTGATGCGCAGGTTCCTCGTTCCTTCGATCATCGGCATCCTGCTCTTCATGCTCCCGTTCCCCTTGCAGGGCACCTGGACCATTATGGTGAAGGTTATCGCCGACTTGATCGGAAGCGCTTTGGGCGGAGTGCTGGTCTGGCTCTGCGTTGCCGTCCTCACGGTTTCATCGATCGGGTCCATTGCTTGCCTGATCGTCCCTAAGGCTTTCGAGCGCCACATGCTCTTAGAGGAAGCCTTCAAGACCACTCCTGTTTGGGTGTTTATCCGAACCGTCGGCGCTGTTTTCGTTTGGCTCACCGTATTAGGTGTGGGCGCGCAGGATGAATCAGCCGGAGTGCTCTACATGATCACCTGTGCCGATGATGGCGCTTTCGTACTCGACGAGCTCCTTACCGTGCTGGTGGTTATCTTCGCTATCGCCGGCTTGCTCCTTCCCTTGCTTCTGGACTTCGGGCTGCTCGAATTCATCGGCGCTCTGCTCACCCGATTCATGCGCCCTCTGTTCAAGATTCCCGGACGCGGTGCGGTCGACTGCGTTACTTCCTGGGTAGGCGACGGCACCTTGGGCGTCATGCTCACCTGCAACCAGTACGAAGGCGGTTATTATTCAGCCCGTGAGGCGTCCATTATCTCCACCACCTTCTCTGCGGTATCCATCACCTTCTCCATCGTGGTCTTGGCGCAGGTTGATCTGATGCAGTACTTCGGTGTGTATTACCTGCTCATCTGCCTGGTCGGCGTGGTATGCGCAATCATCGTCCCCAGGATCCCGCCTCTTTCCCTGAAGAAGGATACTTATCTGGTCGAAGGCAAAGCCATGCCCGAAACCATCCCTGCAGAATATGCGACCACTTTGGACTACGCCGTAGACCTTGCCTTGGGGAGGGCTGCAGAATTCCAGGGAATCCGGCAGTTCCTGCTCAACGGCTTGAAGAATGCCGTGGGAATGTGGTTCGGTGTTCTGCCCTGCGTTATGGCAATCGGCACGCTTGCGCTGCTCCTTGCGAATAACACCCCCATATTCGAAATCCTGGGCACTCCCTTCATGCCGCTGCTCCAGCTGCTCCAGGTTCCCGAAGCGGCTGCAGCTTCTCAGACCATGATCGTAGGCTTCACCGATATGTTCACTCCTTCGGTTATCGCCGCCGGCAGCATTGCCAGCCCTATGACGCGCTTCATCGTTGCGGTGGTTTCCGTAACCCAGCTGCTCTACCTGTCCGAGGTTGGCGGCTTGATCCTGGGTTCGAAGATTCCCGTGAACATCCTCGAACTGTTCCTGATCTTCTTGGAGCGAACCGTTATCAGCTTGCTGATCGTGTGCCCCTTGGCCCATCTGATCTTCTAGCCTCCAGTAGGGCGGTGGTCTTCCGCTTGGAATCGAGGCTTCCCTTTGGATGTGCCTTCGATGCCTGTGTACGGGTTTTCAAACGAGCGTCGGTTTTCCGGCGCTCGATTTTTTGCTTGGGCTCGGACGATGGGGAGGTGTTGCGTCCACGAACGGGGTTTGGGTGATGGCATAAGGCTTGGGGGATCGCATTGCCCCCAATCGGACCTATCGCATGCAATCTTTTTGGCGCGATGGCATGATCATCGTGCGCCGAGTTTGGCAGATGGCAGGTATCCTTTGTTTTCGGGCCGTTAGCGGAGGGGTTTGTAATCTGCAGGGTTCTTACTGCCCGAGCCTGTCAGGTTCTGGCGGGTACGCATTTCCCTGCCGAAGCTCACCGCTCCTTCGCCGAAGCGGTCGCGCACGATGTCCGTTGCGGCGCTTAATCCCGCTCGTTTTTCAGAAGCGCGTTTTTCGGCTTCATGCTCCTCGGTGCTGAAAAGGCTTTCCTGAACGGCTTCTTCTCCGTCTCCCAAGCGCGTTGCCGCCATGCCGACCAGGCGCACCGGGGTGCCCTTCTTCCATATCTCCGGCAAAACGGAAAGCAAGGTGCGTGTGAACAGGTATTCGTTGTCGCTCGATGCTTCCAATCTGCAGGCATGGGTGTGGGTTTCGAAGTTGCCGAAGCGTATCTTCAAGGTGATGGTGCCCGCCTTCAATTCCGCCTTGCGCAAGCGTCGGGCGACTTTGGCGCAGACGGTGCCTATTGCCGCTTCCAGGTCTTCTTCGCTCGAGATGTCTTCGGCAAAGCTGATTTCGTTGCTGACCGATTTTGCGGGTTCGTATTCGGGGTCGACTTCCGCATCGATTCCGCGGCAGCGGTCGCGCATCATCTGCGCGTTCTTGCCGAATACGGTTTTCAGGATCGAATCTTCGGCTGTGACCACCTGTCCCATGGTGCTGATGCCGAAATCGTGGAGGCGCTTCTGCGCCACAGACCCGATTCCGCTCATGCGCGCGATGGGGAGGTCTTGCAGAAAGGCGGCTTCGCGCCCGGGGAAGACCACGGTGAGCCCGCGCGGTTTGTCCATGTCGGAGGCGACTTTCGCGATGGACTTCGAGGTGCCCAGGCCGATCGAGCAGGTGATGCCCAGATCGCAGACGCGTTTTTGGATGCGCTGCGCAATCGATACGGGGCTTTCGGGGTTGTAGGCTGAAGGGGTGATGTCCAGAAAGGCCTCGTCGATGCTTACCTGCTGCAAGAAGGGGCTTTCGTCGAGCATGATGGACATGACCTTTGCCGACATTTCCTTATAGCGTGCGAAGTTGGATGACGCCCAGATGGCATGCGGGCACAGGCGGGCTGCTTGCGAAGCGGGCATGGCGCTTCTGACGCCGAACTTTCGCGCTTCATAGGAGCAGGTGGAAACAACGCCGCGCTTGGAAGCGTCGCCCCCTACGATGACGGGTTTTCCGCGCCATTCGGGATGGTCCAGCTGCTCAACCGAAGCGAAGAAGGCATCCAGGTCCAGCAGGATGATCGCCTTACCCTGCCAATCCGGTGTTCCGTATGTCGTCTTCGTTTTGCCCATGCAGGGATTGTACCGTACATGCGTTTGCGTATCGGCGGGAAAACGCCTTTCGTCCCAAGCTTACAGAGGCTGTACCGTTATAGGTACCGAGCGATTGGATATCGAGGCGGGCGTTCGTGGCAGGAGATTCCGCGTTTCGCCCTTGTTGCCTTCTTGCCCATGCATTGACCGAAAGGAGGGTCGTGCATACAGTAAACGAGGGGAGTCGCCTAAAGGCACATTGAGCGGCTTCTTCTTGAACGGGTATGAAACGGTCGAAGCGGGGGAAGAAGGCGAATTCGAAGGATATGAATCAGAAGCGTGCGCAGTATTTGACGATGCTCGGGCATCTTTCGACGGACATCAACCAAGGGGCCTTGCCCGCACTGCTGCCCTTCCTGATTTCGGCCCATGGTTTTTCATACGCCGAGGCGGCTTTCTTCGTTCTGGCATCCAATATGGTTTCCGCGGTTGTCCAGCCGGTTTTCGGTTGGCTGGGGGACCGCGTTTCCAAGCCGTGGTTTATGGGCGCTGGCGTGCTGCTTGCCAGTGCGGGATTTGCGGGTATCGGGTTCGTAGAATCCTATTACGCGATGCTGGCGCTTGCCTGTGCAAGCGGAATCGGTGTCGCCCTGTTCCACCCTGAAGGCGGCAGGCTTGCCAACCTTGCAGCAGGAAAAACCAAGGGAAAGGGCATCTCGATCTTCAGCGTCGGAGGTAACCTGGGCTTTTCCATCGGTCCGGTTCTGGTTGTGGTCGGCATGGCCTTGTTCGGTTTGAAGGGGACGGTGCTCACCCTGGTAACCGGCGGCATCGCTTCGGCGATCATCTTCTCCCAGAATCGCGGTTTGTCGGAACTGAGCAGGCAGGGCAGCGAAAGCGTCCAGCAGAGCGGGGAACAGGATGATGTCCGAGGTTTCGTAATCGCCCTGATTCCCGTATTCATGCGCTCTATCGTCTACTTTGCCCAGGTGACCTTTATCCCGCTCTTCCTTATCAACGTGCTTGGGGTGAGCGAAAGCATCAGCAGCCTGGCTATCACCTTCTTCGCCCTGATTGCCGCAATTGGAACCATCATCGGCGGTCCTCTGGGTGACAGGATCGGCTATGTGAGGGTGATGGTGACTGCGTTTCTGTGCCTTGCGCCTTTGGTGGTGCTGTTCGCGCTTAACCGCATCCTGCCCCTTGCCTTCATTTTGATGGCCATGATGTCGCTGATCACGGCGATGATCACGCCTTGCTCGACGGTGACCACGCAGCGTTTCCTTCCGCAGCATCTGGGTACGGCTTCGGGAATCACCTTCGGGGTTGCCGTGAGCATGGGAGGCATCATGTCGCCGGTGTTCGGTGCTATCGGCGATGCCTTCGGGCTTACCGCGAGCATGCTCATCGTGGGCGCGATGGCTGCGGTGGGTTCTGCGGGAACTTTCTTCGTTCCCAAGGAAAAGCGCTGATCCGAAGGTTCGCGCATCGGGAAGGCGGGTGCGCTTGGGTAGGGGCAGCCGTGCCGACCGTGCCGAGCGTGTTTGCGCTTGCTGCTTTTCGGGTCCCCCTTGGAGTGATGGGGGTTCAGCTGGTAGAATCCCCGGTCCTGATAAATGGAAGATTCACGAAATACCTTCCTGCAAACGAACCCGGGGCCCACGGGCCCCGGTTCTTCATGTGCGTTGGTTAGTGCATGCGCTTCGATGCTAATCCTTGTCTACGAAGGAGCCGAAGATGGCGCTTGCGATGCTCACGACGATTGCGGCAAGGAATGCGCTGAAGAAGCCGGAAATGTAGATGCCAGCATTGAAGATGCCGTTGGTGAACCAGGCGGCAAGCTCCAGCATCAGGGCATTGACGACCAGATGGAAGATTCCGAAGGTCAGTATGGTCAAAGGCAGGCTCAACAGCTGCAGAAGCGGCTTCACGCAGGAATCGACCAAGGCCAGGATAAGGCCCAATGCGGCAACGGACAGAATCGCGGTTCCTCCCACGATGCTCATGCCGGGGACGATCCAGATGGCAAGGCCGACTGCAAGGCTGGTAACCAACCAGCGGGGGATAAACTTCATGATTTGCCTTTCCTTAGGTGCACGATGCGCTTCATGGTACCAGCTTGCTTGGCGGGGGAGCGCCGTAGCCAGAAGCTGTTGGGAATGCGTTATCAGGGAAGCTTGGCTGGTCGGAGGGCTCGAACTGCCTCGGCTTCAGCTTACTGCTGGTCAAAAATCATGATGTGCCAATAATAGGAAATACCAATACAAAAACGACTAATATAAATATTGCCAATCGCATACCTGAAAACGGCAAAAATTATTGATACCCGTAATTCAGTTATTAGAATATCAAATACGTATATATTCTCATCATCCTAGTATGTTTTCACTGTTCACAGTTAGGGATGAGTGAGTTCTTGACCGCAAATTATTCAGCTTGATACTATTTTTTCGTGCGAATCATAGCCGCGATAGTTATTAAATTAACCCGCGAATGCAGAGTGATTGTTAACTGTTTTTCGAACGAGAACGTGAAAGGTAATCAGCGCATGATCGAAATCACGAATCTGAAGAAGGTTTGGGAAAGCGACGGTGTCACGGTTCTCGATGACATCAACCTGTCCATTCATGATGGCGAAATCTACGCCCTCGTCGGCCGAAGCGGTGCCGGCAAGTCCACCCTTCTCCGTTGCATCAACGGCTTGACTTCATACCAGGAAGGCAGCTTGAAGGTAGATGGACGCGAGGTCCGGGAGCTCTCCAACGCCGAGTTGAGGGAATTCCGCCGCCATATGGGCATGATCTTCCAGCACTTTTCCCTGCTCGAGCGCGAGACCGTCTATCAGAACGTCGCCCTTCCCATGAAATGCTGGAAGTACAGCAAGGAAGAAATCGACAAGAAAGTGATGGAGCTTTTGGAGCTCGTCGGTTTGGCCGACAAGAAGGATGCCAAGCCCCGCAACCTTTCCGGCGGTCAGAAGCAGCGCGTGGCAATCGCCCGTGCGCTCACCATGGATCCCAAGTACCTCCTTTGCGACGAGGCCACGAGCGCGCTCGATCCCAAGACCACCAATTCGATCCTCGACCTGCTGATGGAGATCAACAAGAAGATCGGCATCACGATCATCATCGTCACCCATCAGATGGAAGTGGTCCGCCACGCCTGCCATAGGTGCTGCATTTTGGAGCACGGCATTATTTCCGCAAAGGGCAGCGTGGAAGAGATCTTCGTCGAACAGCCTGCGTCCCTGCAGAGGCTTTTGGGCGAAGAAGGCCACAAGCTTTCCAAGTCCGGCAGGACCATCCAGATCTGCCATTACGTCGATGAACCCGGAAATGCCGGCTTGCTCGGTGAGATGGCGATCCGCTTCAACAGGGCGTTCCCCATCACGCAGGGCCTTATCCAAGCGTATCGCGGTCGCGATTTGGGTATTTTCGCCATCAATGTGGATGACGACCTGTTTGCCCAGGTGTGCGAATTCCTCGACGAGCGCAAGGTGGAATACAAAGAGCTCGTTGCCCTCGACGAAGAAGAAACGGAGGCTGAATAGTCATGACTCTTGCAGAAATGGGCCTTGGGGAAATCTTCCAGCTCCTGATCGTCCCCGCCTTCTTCGCAACCTTGCGCATGCTCGTTATCTCGAGCGTGCTCTCCACGGTGTTCGGTTTCTTTTTGGGCATCGTGTTGGTCATCACCGAAAAGGGCGGGCTTTGCGAGAATGCCATCATCAATCGCCTGCTTGACATCGTGGTGAACATCATCAGGTCCTTCCCCTTCATCATCCTGATGATCTCCATCATCCCGCTGACCAGGCTCATCACGGGCAGCTCTATCGGCGAGACTGCGGCTATCGTCCCGCTCACCGTTGCGTGCACGCCCTTCCTGGCACGTATCTTCCAGAACGCCTTCAAGGAAGTTGATCCCGCCCTTATCGAGGCCGCCCAGTCCTTCGGAGCCTCTAAGCCCCAGATCGTCTTCCGTGTCATGCTGAAGGAATCCGTTCCCGCGATCATCTCCGGCGTTTGCCTGGCAATCATCAACCTGCTCAATTGCACCGCAATGGCAGGCACTATCGGTGCAGGTGGTCTTGGTGCCGTGGCCCTGACCTACGGCTATCAGAACTTCAACCAAGAAATCATGTACTCCATCTGCGTGGTCCTGGTGATCCTCGTCGCCATCATCCAGTACGTTGGCGACGTGCTGTATCGCAAGTTGAAGTAATCCGAAAAGGAAAGGAAACGAATGAAGAAGATGAAGCGCTTCGCCCTCGCTGCATTCGCTGCCGCACTGGCTGTATCCGCAGTCCTCGTTGCAGGCTGCGCAGGCAACGGCGGCGAGACCAAGGAAGCCGAAGGTGCAGCCGAAAAGACCGAGATCGTGGTTGGCCTGCGTGCCGACGGTGTCGACATGTTCAACGCGATCAAGCCCAAGTTGGAAGAAGCCGGATAC
>SFII01000070.1 GCA_004555335.1 Coriobacteriaceae bacterium
ACGGCGCGCAGGAAAGCATCGAGCTGGAATCCACCGACGAGCTTATCGGCACCTACGAGGGAACCTGCGGCATCAAGACAGGTTTCACCGACGCTGCAGGCGGATGCTTTGCTGGAGCCAATAACCGCGATGGGCAGGACCTGTATGCCATCGTGCTGGGATCCACCGATGAGGAAACGCGTTTTTCCGATACCACCGAGCTCTGGGATTGGGTTTATGCGAATACCATCGAATTCCCCTTGGGTAATTCCGAAGAGACCGTGAGCGATCAAGCGGGCAAGGAAGTACCCCTGCTTGCCAAGGTCAGCTGCACCTCTTGGATCGACAAGACCGTTGATGCCACCCTGGCAGACCCTGAAGCTACTTTGGAGCTGTTCACGCTCAAGGGCGATGTCACGCAGACCGTGGACTTCGAAACCTTGGAGGGTACCGTCAACGCTGGCGACAAGGTCGGTTCTGTCACATATAAGCAGGACGGTGAAACCCTTGCCACATTGGATTTGGTTGCTGCCCAGACCGTTGAAGGCCCCAAGTGGTACGAGAGCGTGGGCATCTGGTTCAAGCGCCTGTTCCGAGGCATCACCGGTGAGCCCTCGTACGCTGAAAGCGTCCAGGTGATCGAAGAAACCATTTCGCCGCTCGATGCCCTTCAGCCTGAAAAGGCCGGTGAGGAAAAGGCTGACGATACGGATACAAAGGATGGAGATTCTAAAGAAGACTCTCCGAAAGCCGATGAGGACAGTGATGGGAAATCCCAGTCCAAGGACTCTTCGGATGATCAGGATGCCGTCGAAGATGATTCCGCCCAAAACGAAAAGGATGCATCCGTCTCAGACAGCGATTCAACCTTGAGTGAAAACGATACGACCACTTCCAGTTAGGAGTTTGGAATATGTATAAGACCTGTCCCATCTGCAAGACGGAAATCGCCTCCTCTTGCGAGAGCTGCCCCGCATGCGGATTCAATCTGTTCGGATCCACCCAGCGGATGCAGCCCATCACCTTCACCCGCGATGAGGCCCAGCCTTTTGTAAAGCCCAAACCGCAAGACGCGCGTTTCGTGGTCGTCCGTGGCGAGCAGGTGAACACCGTCTATCCGCTCGAGAACAAGGTGATGAGCATCGGCCGCGCCCCGAAGAACGACATCTTCCTGAACGACATGACCGTTTCCAGCACCCATGCGGAGATCTTCCCTCGCGGCGAGCATTTCGTGCTGCGCGACAAGGGGAGCTTCAACGGCGTTTGGGTCAACAACGAGAATGTGGTCGAACGCGCGCTTCATGACGGCGATATCGTGCAGATCGGCTCGTTCTGCCTGCTCTTCGAGCAGTAGGCCCATTCACCCAAGCCATACCGCCAAGCAAGCGCCAACGTGGCCTGATGGCGAGTACAATAGCGCCATCAAACAGGCGAAGGAGAGAGTTACTATGCAATTTCTATCCGGCAATGAAGCCATAGCCCAGGGTGCCTGGGAAGCAGGCGCCCGAATCGGTGCAGCCTATCCCGGCACGCCCTCAACCGAAACCATGCAGGCATTCGCTGCCAAGGAAGGCGTCTATGCCGAGTGGGCACCTAATGAGAAGGTTGCCGTCGAGGTGGGTGTAGGTGCAAGCGCCGCCGGTGCGCGCGTCCTGTGCACCATGAAGCACGTCGGCGTCAACGTAGCGGCGGACCCTCTGTTCACCGCCGCCTACACTGGCGTGAACGGCGGTCTGGTCGTGCTTGCAGCCGACGACCCGGGCATGCATTCCAGCCAGAATGAACAGGATAGCCGCTTCTACGCGATGGGTGCCCGCATTCCCATGATGGAACCCTGCGATTCTGCCGAGGCGCTTCAGTTCACCAAGGCGGCGTTCGAGCTTTCCGAGCGCTTCGATCTGCCCTTCTTCATCCGCTCCACCGTGCGCATCAGCCACGCCAAGTGCCCCGTCGAGGTAGGGGAGCGAGAAGAAGTGGAGCTGCGCCACTATTCCAAGGATCCTTCCAAGTGGGTCATGATGCCCGCAAACGCCAAGCCCCGCCGTCTCGAACTCGACAGGCGCCTTGCCGAAGTCCGCGCATGGACCGAAACCTGCGAATTCAATCAGGTAATCGAAGGCTCTTCCGAAGTGGGCATCATCTGCACCGGCGCCGTCTACCAGTACGTCGCCGACGCCATGCCCGAAGCGAGCATTCTCAAGCTGGGCGTTGCGTGGCCCATCCCAGAAGGCAAGGTCCGCGAGTTCGCGGCGTCGGTGGACAGGGTCTGCGTTGTCGAAGAGGCATCTGATTACCTGTCCATGCAGGTCAAGGCCGCAGGCGTCAAGCTTTCCGACACCGTCCAGCCGCTGCCTTGCTACGGAGAGCTTTCCCCGCTTGCCATCGCGAAGGCCTTTGGTAAGCCCGTTCCCGAGCATATCGATACGCAGACCGACCTTCCCGGCCGTCCTCCCGCCCTCTGCTGCGGCTGCCCCCATCGTATCGTCTTCAAGGAGCTCACCAAGCAGCGCGCCATCATCACCGGTGACATCGGCTGCTACACCCTTGGTGCATTGCCCCCGTTGGGTGCCATGGAGACCACCGTCGACATGGGTGCTTCCATTTCCATGGCGCACGGCTTCGAGTTGGTGATGCAGGGCACCAAGCATCGTCCCATCGTAGGCGTCATCGGCGACTCCACCTTCGGCCATTCCGGCATCACGAGCCTGCTCAATACCGCATATAACAACGGTGCGGGCACTATCTGCATTCTTGACAACCGCACCACCGCAATGACCGGCCATCAGGGCAACTGCTTCAACGGCATTACCCTGCAGGGTAGGTCTTCGCGCGAGATGAATATCGAGGCCATCGTGCGCGCCCTCGGCATCGAGGATGTCAAGACGGTTGATCCCAATGACATGCTCGCAACGCGCGATGCCATCAAGAAGGCCATCGCCAATGAAAACGAACTGAGCGTGCTCATCTTCCGCAGCCCCTGTGCATTGCTGCGTGATAGCTTCCAGCGCAAGAAGCCCTACGAAGTCACTTCCGGCTGCATCGGTTGCGGTGTCTGCGTTTCCATCGGCTGCCCTGCGCTTTCCCGCGATCCCCAAACCGGCACCGCGATGATCGACCGCGACCAGTGCGTCGGTTGCGGCCAGTGCCAGCAGTACTGCCATTACGCGTCTATCGTTCAGGAGGATTAAACATGACCGCACAGCCTACCGTATACAGCGATAACGCAACCACCATCCTGCTTGCCGGCGTTGGCGGACAGGGCACCATTCTGGCTGCCGACCTTCTGGCTAAGACCGCCATGGCAAATGGCCTGCAGGTGAAGCTTTCCGAGATCCATGGCATGTCCCAGCGCGGCGGAGCGGTTACCACCGTTGTTCGCATCGGCGAAAAGGTCAATTCCATGGTTTGCTGCGAAGGATGCGCCGATTACCTGCTTTCCTTCGAAACCACCGAGGCGCTGCGCAATATCCAGTTCCTTAAGAAGGACGGTATGCTTTTGGTAAACGACGAATCCATCAAGCCGCTGCCCGTTCTTACTGGGAAGGCGACCATGCCCGAAAACCTCAAGGACCGTCTGAACGATTACAATGCGCATCTGGTTCCCGCAACCCGTCTTGCCCGTATCGCCGGCACCACCAAGTGCGCGAACGTGGTTCTTCTGGGTGCCCTCGCCGCAGGTTTGCCCTTCTCCACTGAAAGCTGGGAAGAGCAGATCAGGGCAAAGGTTCCTCCCAAAACCATCGATATCAACATCAAGGCATTCCATGCTGGAATGGAATGCGTCCAGGAATAGGTTCCTGCGCACTGATGGATAAGAACTTCCAAACGCTTACGAAGGTCATTTCCGCGTCGCCCGATACTGCATCGGGCGACGCCCCTTTGCGCGGACGTTTCGCCCCATCTCCCACAGGGCGCATGCATGCGGGTAATATCTTCTCCGCACTGGTTTCCTGGGTGATCTGCAAACGGAGCGGTGGCGGGGTGGTGCTGCGCATCGAGGACCTTGATCGCTCCCGAAGTAAAGCCGGGTATATCGACCAGATCATGCGCGATTTCGAATTCCTAGACTTGACCTGGGATTACGGTCCCTATTATCAAAGTACTCGCGATTCGGCGTACGAGGCGGCCTACGATCGCCTCCATGAAATGGGTTTGATTTATCCCTGTTACTGCACGAGGGCCGACCTTCATGCTGCGTCGGCGCCCCATCTGGGAGAAAAACCGATCTATCCTGGTACGTGCAGATTGCTTTCCAGCGAGGAACTGCGGGAAAAGGCCGACGTTGCGTCTCGGGCGGGCAGGAAGCCATCTTTCAGGATCCGCGTTCCCGGTGATCTTTATTCCTTCCATGATGGTTTCCAGGGTCCCTGCGAGCAAATCCTCGACCGCGATTGCGGGGATTTCGTCGTGCGAAGGAGCGACGGGGCCTTCGCATACCAGCTTGCGGTTGTCATCGATGATGCGGCTCAAGGCGTCAACTGCATCGTGCGCGGGTCCGACCTTCTTTCGAGTACGCCCCAGCAGCTGTTCCTGCAAGACATTTTGGGCTTGAACCATCCGGTCTATGCGCACGTTCCCCTGATGATGGGGCCCGACGGCCATCGTCTTTCCAAACGTCACAAAGATGCAGACTTGGAATGCCTGCTCGAACGATTCGGATCCGCGCAGGGCATATTGGGCCACATTGCTTTTTTGGCGGGGTTGGTCCCCGAAGATGAGCCGTTTACAGCCGAGCAGATCCTGCGTTATGCGGACTTGTCAGCGTTGAAGAAGGTCGAAAGCCTGCATTGGCGCTAAGCTCGACCCTCCACGTGAACGGCATGGTGTCGGATTCTGCATTCGGGTTCATTTCCGCAGGCTAATGGGGGATAATGAAGACTTGCGTAGTTGCAATGAATCGACCTAGGAGGATCGAATTGAAGACCATCCTTGTCAGCGGTGGCACCGGTTTCATCGGAAGCCATACCTGCGTTGAACTGATCGAAGCCGGCTATGATGTGGCCGTTTTCGATAACCTTTCCAATTCGAAGACCGAGTCCCTCAACAGGATCGAGCAGATCACGGGAGTCCGTCCCCGCTTCTATCAGGTCGATATGCTGGATAGGGAAGGCCTCGACAGTATTTTCGAGCAAGAGGACATCGAAGCCGTCATCCACTTCGCCGGGCTGAAGGCTGTGGGCGAAAGCGTGGCCAAGCCCTGGGAATACTACAACAACAACATCAACGGAACGTTAGTGCTGGTCGATGTCATGCGCCAGCATGGTGTGAAGAGCATCGTCTTCAGCAGTTCTGCCACCGTATACGGCGATCCGGCTTTCGTGCCTATCACGGAGGACTGCCCCTTGGGTAATCCGACCAATCCTTACGGCCAGACCAAAAAGATGCTCGAACAGATCCTGTCCGACCTGTATGTGGCCGACCCTGAATGGAATATCTCGCTTCTGCGTTACTTCAATCCCATCGGAGCCCACGAATCCGGTCTGATCGGCGAAGATCCCAAGGGAATCCCCAACAATCTGATGCCCTATATCGCACAGGTTGCAAGCGGCAAGCTGGAATGCCTGGGTGTGTTCGGCGATGATTACGATACCCCTGACGGAACCGGCGTACGCGATTACATCCACGTGGTCGATCTGGCCCGAGGACACGTCAAGACCCTCCAGGCAACCGAAGGAAGCACCGGCGTTCATATTTGGAACCTGGGCACTGGAAAGGGATATAGCGTTCTCGAGGTCGTCAAGGCCTTCGAAGCCGCGAACGATTTGAAGATCAACTACCAGATCAAGCCCCGTCGTGCCGGTGACATCGCCCAGTGCTACGCAAGTGCCGAAAAGGCCGAAATCGAATTGGGTTGGAAAGCGGAATTCGACCTCGAGCGCATGTGTAAGGATGCCTGGCGCTGGCAGTCGAACAATCCTAACGGATTCGAAGAATAATCGACCATATCCCAAAGGAAGATGAATGGATATTCGCAACGAATTGAACCACTGGTTGGAAAAGGCGACCGATCCTGAAATCGCAGCACAGCTGAAAACGCTTGCGGAAGAGGGGAGCGAAAGCGAAATCGCCGACGCCTTCTTCCAGGAGCTGGAATTCGGAACGGCTGGATTGCGCGGCATCATCGGCACCGGCACCAATCGCATGAACATCTACACGGTCGGTAAGGCGACACAGGGCCTCGCGGATTATCTGAACGCCCATTACGAAGAGCCCTGTGTTGCCATTGCGCGCGACAGCCGCCTGAAAGGCGAGCTTTTCGTCCAACGTGCCACTTCGGTGCTTGCCGCGAATGGTATCCGCGTCCACATCTTCCCGCGCGTCGAACCTACCCCGGCACTGAGCTTCGCGGTCCGCGATTTGAAATGCTCCGCCGGTATCAATATGACTGCAAGCCATAATCCTGCAGCCTATAACGGATACAAGGTGTACGGAGAAGATGGTTGCCAGATCGCGAGCGAGGCTGCGGCCGAAATCTCCCGCGCGGTTGCGGCGGTGGACCCCTTCGAGGATGTGCTCTCTACTCCCTTCCAAGAGGCAATCGATTTCGAGATGGTCGACTGGATTTCGGATGACACCTTGGACCGCTATATCCAGGCGGTGTATGCCTCGAATGCAAGCTTCCCCGGTTTGGAAAACGCTCCCGTGAAGGTCGTCTACACTCCGCTTAATGGAACCGGCCTGGAATGCGTGGGCCGTATCTTGGAAAAGGTGGGCATCACCGATGTCACGGTGGTTCCTCAGCAGGCCCAGCCCGATGGCAATTTCCCCACCTGTCCCAAGCCCAACCCCGAAATCCGTGAGGCTTTGGAATTGGGGATCCAGCTGTGCGAGGAAGTGCAGCCCGACCTGCTGCTGGCTACCGACCCCGATGCAGACCGCGTCGGTGTTGCATGCAAGAACGGCGATGATTACGTGCTCATCAACGGAAACGAAATGGGCATCCTCCTTCTTGACTACATTGCCAAGGTGCGTACGCAATCCTGCACCATGCCCGTCGATCCCATCGCCATTTCCACCATTGTCAGCACGGCGATGATCGATCCAATTGCAGCTGATTACGGAATCAGCATCAAGCGCACCCTGACCGGTTTCAAGTGGATCGGCTCTATCATCACCTCACTGGAAGAACATGGCGAGGAAGACCGATTCGTCTTCGGCTTCGAGGAAAGTTATGGCTACCTTGCGGGTTCCCATGTTCGCGACAAGGATGCCGTAGTTGCATCCATGCTCATCTGCCAGATGGCGCAGTACTACAAGAGCAAGGGACTAAACTTGGCTCAGGCGATGGATGCCCTCTATCAGCACTATGGGTATTTCTTCAACCGCACTATCAACCTTGAATTCCCCGGTGCGGACGGTGCCGCTAAGATGGCCGAGCTCATGGCTAACCTGCGTCGAAACCCCATCTACGAGCTGGCAGGTATGCCCGTACAGGAAATGATCGACTATTCGAATGATATCGACAGCCTTCCCGCTGCGAATGTCGTTGAGTTCAGGCTTCCCGATAGCAACAAGATCATCTTCAGGCCCAGCGGTACCGAGCCGA
>SFII01000071.1 GCA_004555335.1 Coriobacteriaceae bacterium
TATCCCCTATTACACCCAATATCCCAATCCTTCGAACAATCCCATCGTTGCTTCTCGCAGTTACGAATTGCTGACTGCAAGGTTGGGCGCCCGCCTGCGCGAGGGAGATAATTCCAATTCGAAGTTCAATTCGGGAATCTGCATCCCCAAAACCATCATCGGCACGTTTCGCGGAAGGGACCGAAGCCAGGTTACCACCTTGTTCGAGAAGGTTTCGGGCTATAGGAGCGAGATCGAACAGGACGCTTCTTTGGATCCAGACCTGCGCGATGAGGCGAGCGCACTGTATTCGGCAATGCTCGGGGAAATCACCTTCTATGGCGATCTTGCCAAAAATGAAGAGGACAACATGTCTGCCACCTATGCGAAGCTGGTGGCTATTTGGGTTGCAAAGCAGCTGGTCGATCGTCGGTGGGGCGATTTCGGCTTGGAGGATATGCCCACCGTTTGCTGGGATGACTACAAGGTTCCCAGGAATCTCTATGGCAGTATCATCTTCGATTCCCCCGCGTGGCTGCTTGGCCCCAAATGCTTGCGGGATGATATTGCCGGTTCCCTGATCGATGCCCTTGCGGTCGGTTTGGAAAACGTGCGCGGTCTGCCCCAGTACCGTGTTCTGTTGCGTTCCGAATGGGATAGATATTGCAACGCCGCAGAGCGCACCGCGAAGCCGAACGGCTTCCTTATCAGCGATGAGGGTCTGCGCGAGCATCTATCCTCGCATTCCGTTGAGGAACTTTATCGGCGATTTGACGAGGATGTCGCCCAGGGGGCATATCCGTCGATCGTGCAGCATAAGGCGAATTTCATCTTCGGGCTTATCCATACGGCTTTTACCGGAAATATCAGCCAGGTATCTTGGCCTTTCCATAATAACCAGAGCCGTGCGAATGACAGCATTTCATGCTCTCTGGAGGTTGCGCTTCCCAGGATCGCCCCTATTCGCAATGCCGTATATCTGAATTCCGGCAGGGTGACTATCGCCATCAATAAGAATGCAATCGGCTTGTGGTCCCCGTCTTCGAAGAGTGTTGACTTGACCCAGTTGGAACCTGAGGAAAAGGGCATGGCGCTGCTGTTTGCCGGACGCGAATACGACGCCAGCAAATGGGTCGGATTGAGGGAGGATTTACGGACTGCCGTCCATGAATGCTTTGCGCCGCAATATTCTGCCGGCGGTGTCCAGTCCGTGTTCGAAGATGTGGTCGAAGAACGTATCGAAGCCTTCTTCGATAAGAGGGAAAAGAGCATCGCGGGTATCTTAGAAGAGGCAAGTCAGAATAACGCCCCGTTCTTCGTGGATGACGATTGCAGGCTTGCGATGGAAAGGCGCGATCCGGAATCCTCTGCAATAGATGATCGCTTCCAGGATGCTGCAAGCCGGCTTGTTGCGAAGTGGACCGTAGCCCTCATGGCCAGGATCAGGTGCATGTATGGGTCGTTCTATGCATCGAAGTCGGGCGGCTGCATCGATGTTCCCCACCTCCGCAGGGAAATGGAGGCGCTTTGCCTTGCCTTCTACGAGGAATTCGGCCTGAACTGCCTTTCGAACTATTCCGGTGTCCGTTATCGTGCGAATGCCTCGGGTTCGGCTTCTGCAGCTGTGAATGCCAACTTCACCAAGGAATCCTTCTGCGAATACCTGTTCCGCGGTTCGAATAGTGCGGCGAGTATGTTGGATTGCGACCTTGCCAGCGTGAAATCCTTCATTGCCGAGCAGGAGGCATCCCAAGACGGTTTCGATCCGGATAGCCGCGAGAGGCTTTCTGCCTCTATCGAGGTTTTCAGGGCGTGGCGCGTTTTCAGGAAGCAGCTTGCCAAGGAATTCCCCAAGATGGGTAATTGCGGCTTGCTGGGGAGGATCGAATACGCGGTGATCGGCAACCTGCAGTCCCAGTACCCCGGGCGCGCCGGTGTGGTCATGGCGCGGACCATCATGGACTTCCTGTTCATGGGTTATCTGAGGTGGGTCGGTGCCGACCGTAAGGCCGCAAGTGCCTTCGAATACTACGAGCGCGACCTGCAAGCGGCGATTGTCGATGCTTTCGACCGCTATGAGGACTGGGAACGGGAGAATACCCTGTATTTCGGTCCCGAATTGCTGGAAATCTACGAGCAGGTGAAAAAGGATGAATTCCCTGCCGAGGACTTCCGCAATATCAGGGCTGCAGGCGTTCCCAGCAGCAAGCATATCGTCTTCTTCATTGATGAGAAGGACCCCGCATACCCCCTGTGCGCCCTCTGCCTTGCATCCTCGAATGGCGCGATGCTGCTTCGCGGAGAGGAAGTACCCCGTTTCATGCTGGCCGAATCGGTTTCGAATGAACCTCGTTCCGTGGTGGTCAACAGGATCCTGCGCGCTATGGATTTCATCGAGGCAACCGATCGCCAGTTGGTGAAGGAGCCTATCCCCCTGTTGTTCGGCGACCGCATCGTTATCCCCGTTCAGCGCGGCGTGACCATCAATATCCTCCACGATGTCGAGGGGGATATGTAATGTCAGGGATCACTTGTGACTGCGAGTTGAATTGGAATGTCACCGGGAAGGATTTCGTGATCCCCACCGGCTTTAGCATCGTGGATATGGACACCCCCCGGCATTCCTCTGCCAGGAAGTCGGGCCGCAGGGCGCTTTTAATGGTCGAAGCCGACAGCGAATCCTCGGGCATTCCCGTGTGGATTTCTTCTTTTGCCCAGGAGTGGAACTTCAGGAGGGAGCTGGAAGGGTTCGAAGCGGCGAATCGTCTGGACGTGGGCCCCGATCTGGTCGGGTCATTGGTGGGCCAGGTGTTCGGGTCCGTCCCGGAAACCTTCCGCTACCACATTCTGCAGTCCTATGCCGGCGTTTCGCTTTCCTCCTTGATTGCAGGGGAGGCCGCCCCTGGATTTTGCCCTGAGGTGTCGGGAATCTTCTTGGCGGAGGTGGGATCGGCGTTGCGCTATGCCCAGGCTGCGAAGATCGCCTTCGACCTGGCGTGCGACATCAATGTCATCCATCGTTCGGGCAGGTATTACATGGACCTGAAACCCGAAAACGTGGCGGTCCAAGCGTGCGAGGACAACCCGGTGGGTATCCGTGCGATGCTGATCGATTTCGAGTCGATGACCAATCTTTCCGATGTCAATCCCGGAATCGGCACGAAATGCCTGTATGAGAAGCTGGAAGAATATATCTGCGCCTCCATTCCCGACAACCACACCTTCGATCTGGGCTGCCTTCTCCTGAATGTTGCTTCGGTGCTTTCGGGTAAGCCCATTGCCGAACTGAGCGTGGCGGATATCGATATCGCATCGAGCATGCCCGGGATGGATTTCTTCAAGGTGGAAGACGGGGTGCTTGAAGTCGAGCCGATCAGCGAATGGCACTTAGACGATTTGGCTGCCGCCTGCGGACTGAAGAAGCAGGAATGTCCCTGGAATATCAGCTCATCGGCTATTGCGACCCATAGGAATTGCTATTTCGACAGGATCGATTGGATGAGGATCGAGCGCCTTCCCGAATACGTGCTCAACGAATTGCAGTACCAGCTGGCTATTTCGTTCCATGCCATCTTCAAGAAGATGTCCAATCCCCATCTTCCCATCCTGCCCGAGCAGGCGGCGGAGGATTTCGATTCCCAGCCCGAAGAACTGCGTCGGCAGGGCTTCGAGCAGGCTCTGAGCGTCCAACGTCAGCTGGAACGCTTGAAATACGAGTTGGTCCCCCTAGGGTCGGGGAGGGACCATATGGTCATACCGCAATTCCCTGAGCGCGAGATCATCGCTTTGGCCAGAAACGAGCACGGAAGGTGGTTGAAGCTGCATGAACGCCAGGGCTACACGTTCCATGAGCTTGTCGATGGAAAGCGCTTGGAGGAAGACGAATCAGGCAAGCCGGTGAAGTACAACGAGTATATGCTTCCCTGGAAGGAACTGGTTCGCGTCGATCTGGAGGGCAATCCCATCCAGGTTGAGGAGAATTCGATCCGGGAATTGAAAAAGACCCGCGCACGCAACGATATCGAATGGGCCGAATACCTGGTTCGGGTTATCGGCGAGGTTGCTAAGTTGGGTATCGTGAAGAAGCAGACCAAGTAGGGGGTGTGGATGGAGCGCGTGTATCTTGGCGGCACCTGCAATGGGAGCGATTGGCGTGCCCGTTTGATTCCCTTGCTGACCGAAGTCGAGTATTTCGATCCTGTCGTCGACGATTGGAATGATGAAGCGGCTGCGCGGGAATTGTACGAGCGCGAGCATGATGAGTGGCTGCTCTACGTGCTCACACCGCTTTCGGACAATATCTACGGCGTTGCCGAAGCAGTCGATGACTCGAACAAGCATCCTGGCAGAACCTTGCTGTGCGTGCTTGAAAGCGACGGGGGGAAGAGGCTTTCCCCCCATCAGAAAAAGGCCCTGCGCATGGTGGGAAAGATGGTCGAAGGCAACGGGGGCCAGGTGTTCCGTTCGCTTGAGGAAGTGGCCGCATTCTTGAACCGTATTGATAGATGACGACTGCAGGCTGGAGGCTTCTGCCTCCAGCCTGTTTTCACTCAAGGCAACAGCTGGTTGCTTGCCATGGCTTCGATACAGGATGGAAAATGGGATTAGGGAGCTGCAAGAGGATGATCTTGCGGACATGGCACTCGTCGAGAAAGGACCGACAATGGCACTGAAGGACGTATTGCCTCAGCTCAGGAAAGAGCGCGGGATGACCCAGGAAGACCTTGCCGCAAAGCTCTACATCACCCGCCAGGCGGTGAGCAGATGGGAAACCGGTGAAACCACACCTGGCATCGACATGATCAAGCTCATCGCGGTGACGCTCGATGTGCCCGTGGTCCATTTGTTGGATATGCCCGAGCATTATTGCCAAAGCTGCGGGATGATTCTTTCCGACGCGAGCGAGTGTGGAAGCAACGAAGACGGCAGCGCGAACCCTGATTACTGCAAATGGTGCTACGAAGACGGCGGCTATGTCGATCAGAAGACCATGGAGCAGATGATCGAGGAATGTGCCCCTATGATGGCCGAGCATCTTGGTTGGTCCGTCGACCAGTGCGCATCCTTGATGGGTGCCGTGCTTCCCAATCTAACCCGCTGGAAGTAAGGCATCGCGTCCTGCTTGGGCGAGGTGCGGGAAGCGATATGCTTTTCGCACCTCCCCGTGTTTCCGGAAGCACTGCTTGATCGAATGGGCCGGCATGAATATTCATGCCGGCCCGTTTTGTTTCAGTGCCCGCGATGCTTCTGCTTGCGTTTTTCCGTCTTGAGCCGGAACCGTGCGTCTTCGGCCGCCTTCTTTTCCATGCTGCTCTTCTTTCGGCTTGCCTGCTTGCCTTCCTCGCGCATTTCTGCCAAGGCAAGCTGCGCCTTGGTGCTGGGTTGGGCCTTTGCCGCCTCTTTGGCGGCTTCGCGCTGGCGGCGTTTGGGATTGCTTGCGGTCCTTCTGCGTTCGAGCTTCATGGCGGGGGAAAAGCGCAGGCGATTCCACTGGGTTTGGATGAAATGCAGTATTTCTTCGTTCGAGGGTTCGGCCCCGAAAACGATCCGTGCGGCGCAAAGCGATTCGCCTTCGATTCGCTCGAGGATCCCGACCCAGAATTGCCCATCGTGGAATACGGTGAGGGTGATGCATGTCGAACTTACGGTCATAAGGGCCTCCTTCTTCGCACAACAAAACGAACCCGACGAAAAATCGGGTTTTCGTGTGGAGAAGGGACAACCAAGGAGGCAGGTTACTGGCAGCTTTCATCGCCGCGCCCCGACTACCCAACGGGGCCGTGTTTTTATCTCCTGCCCGCATTGTAACCCAACGGCCACCCGTTTCAGAGCTGGTGCGGTATCGCCTTCAGTTGGGTGAGGGCTTGAAGCGGAAGCTTTCGTGTCCGGGCCGACGGGCTGCTTATGGCGTTTCGGAAGCGATTCGGGTTCGGTAATGGCGTTTTCCAAAGAGAATGCCCGCCCATCCCCGAATGTCCGTGTTCGTTCATTGGAAGCGGTCCGGGCTTTCTAGGGGTGAGTTGGCGGTTTCCCTATACTAAAGGCGATTTTTATAATCCAGCACGAAACGAGGTAGATACGCATGCTCACCATCGACGCATTCGAGGATGCCTGCGCGAAGGTTCGCGAGGTCACGCAAAAGACGAGTCTCATCGAAAGCCCGCATTTCAGCGAGGCAACCGGGAACAAGGTTTTCTTCAAGCCGGAAAACCTTCAACGTACCGGTGCGTATAAGGTGCGCGGAGCGTATTACAAGATCAGCACCCTGACCGACGAGGAACGTGCACGCGGTTTGATCACCGCTTCTGCGGGAAACCATGCCCAGGGCGTCGCTTATGCCGCCTCCCGTTGCGGGGCGAAGGCGGTCATCGTCATGCCCACTACCACGCCTTTGATCAAGGTGGAGCGCACGAAGAGCTACGGCGCGGAGGTTATCCTCTACGGCGATGTGTATGACGAAGCCTGCGAGCGAGCCTATGAGCTTGCCGATGAATTCGGTTACACCTTCATCCATCCCTTCAACGACCTTGACGTGGCAACGGGCCAGGGAACCATCGCGATGGAAATCGTGCAGGAGCTGCCCTTCGTGGACTACATCCTGGTTCCTATCGGGGGAGGCGGCCTTGCAACCGGGGTTTCCTCGCTTGCGAAGATCCTGAATCCGCATATCAAGGTGATCGGCGTCGAGCCCTCAGGCGCTGCCTGCATGAAGGCCTCGCTTGAAGCCGGCCACGTGGTCAAGCTGCCCCATGTCAGCACCATCGCCGATGGCACTGCGGTGCAGCAGCCGGGCGATATCATCTTCCCTTACCTGCAGGAAAACATCGACGGTATCATCACCGTGGATGATTCGGAGCTGATCGCCGCCTTTTTGGATATGGTGGAAAGCCACAAGATGATCGTCGAGAATTCGGGCTTGCTGACCGTTGCCGCCCTGAAGCACCTGGACGTGAAGGGCAAGAAGGTGGTTTCCATCCTTTCGGGTGGCAATATGGATGTGATCACCATGTCTTCCGTGGTCCAGCACGGTCTGATCCAGCGCGACCGCATCTTCACCGTTTCCGTGCTGCTGCCCGACAGGCCCGGCGAACTCGTGCGCGTTGCAGGGCTTATCGCCGACGAGGGCGGCAACGTCGTGCGTTTGGACCACAACCAGTTCGTAAGCACCAACCGCAATGCCGCCGTGGAGTTGAGGGTGACCATCGAAGCCTTCGGAACCTCGCATAAGCTGGCCATCGTGAAGGCTTTGGAGGAAGCCGGCTTCAAACCCAAGTTGATTCAGGCGCATCTGTAGGGCGGGGCCAGGTGGCTTCTTCTGGGGAAGAAACCACCTGTCTCGAAGCGGGATAACCAGTAAGAAAGATGCCTATCGATTGTTTGCGGTAGGCATCTTTTTCGTTAACGAGACACTATTGCGTGTTTTTCCCGATCCCGATCGAATCCAGGGGAAGGACGAGCAGGATCGTGGTGCCGGTATCGCTTGTTTCCTCCACCCGAATGCTCCCGTCGTGGAGGTTCGCGATTTCCCAGACAAGGG
>SFII01000072.1 GCA_004555335.1 Coriobacteriaceae bacterium
CCTTCCGGATCCGGCAAGACCACGCTGCTGAATATGCTCGGCGGCATGGATAGCTGCACTTCCGGCCAGATCCTGCTCGAGGGCAAAGACATCAGCAAGCTCTCCGAGCGAGAGCTGACCCTCTATCGCAGGCATGACATCGGTTTCGTGTTCCAGTTCTATAACCTGGTCGCCAGCTTGACCGCGCTTGAGAACGTGGAGTTGGCAAACCAGATCTGCAAGGACCCGCTTGATGCCGCCGAGGCATTGGAGATGGTGGGGCTGGGCCACAGGATGGGCAATTTCCCCGCCCAGCTTTCCGGCGGCGAACAGCAGCGCGTGGCGATTGCGCGTGCATTGGCAAAAAATCCCAAGCTTCTGCTCTGCGACGAGCCCACGGGCGCATTGGACTACCAGACCGGCAAGGCGATTCTCAAGTTGCTCCAGGACACCTGCAAATCCACGGGAAAGACCGTCGTCCTGATCACCCACAATTCTGCCTTTACCGAAATTGCGGACAGGGTCGTTCATGTGCGCGAGGGAAAGGCGCTTTCGGTGGAAGTGAACGAGCATCCCGTATCGGCCGAAACTCTGGAATGGTAGTCGGAGGAACACGTGTCAGCATTCGCGAAGGATATCAGGCGCTCTATCCGCGGCTCCTTGGGCCGCTTCCTCGCCATCGCCGGCATTGCCGCCTTGGGCGTTGGCTTCTATGCGGGTCTGCAGATGACCGAGCCGGACATGTTGGTTTCTGCCGACACCTATTACGACGATTACGACCTCATGGATGTCAGGGTGGTTTCCACCTTGGGTTTTTCCGATGACGATATTAGCAAGCTCGAAACGCTTGATGGCGTCGATGCGGTCATGGCCTCCAGGGAAACCGATGTGCTTGCAAGCGTCGGTTCCGAACAGTACGCCATGCGCATCCATTCCATCGATGGGGAAGACGGCGATGCATCCAAGCAGCCGCTGAACAAGCTCCAGCTTGCCGAAGGCCATTGGCCCGAAAAGTCCGGCGAATGCGTGATGCTTGCCGATGCCGTACTAACAGAGCCGGTGAAGATCGGCGATAAGGTGAGCGCGATCGACTGCATTTCGAAAATGGACGAAACGCTTGCGGAAACCGAATTCACCGTCGTCGGCTTCGTCCACTCTCCCTATTACACCTGCTCGAGCAATCTGGGCTCCACTTCGATCGGAAGCTCTTCCATCAAGCAGGTCATCTATGTACTGCCCCAGGATTTCGACGCCGACTTGCCTCCGACCGAGGTATTCATCTCCGTCGAGGGCGCATCGGATGAGTTGTGGGGAACCGAAGATTACGACCGTAAGGTGGACGCCTTCCTTGCATCCCTTGCGCAAAAGCAGCCCGACTGGGAGGCGGACCGCACCCGCCAGGTGAAGGACGAGGCCCAGAAGAAGGTTGACGACGCCAAGGCGGAATTGGAAGACGCCCAGGCAGAGCTCGATTCCAGTGCAGATGATGCATACAGCCAGCTCGACGACGCCTTGGCGCAGCTTGAGAGCGCGGCGGCGACCATCGATAGCAGCTCGGCGCAATTGGATTCGGCCCGCAATCAGGCTGCCCAGGCGCAGTCGCAGCTGGATGCTTCCCGCCAAGATGCCGAAGCGCAGTTCGCCCAGGCCGAAGCCCAGCTGGACGAATTGGAGGCAGCGCAGGCGCAGATCGATCAGGGACAGGCCCAGCTCGATGGTGCTTGGGCGGCTGCCGGCATGAGCTACGATCAGGCTCTGGCGCTTCCTGAAACCGCCGCGGCACTGGAGACCCAGATGCAGGCGATAGATCCTGAGTCTGCAGAATATGCGGCGCTTGCCGCCCAGCTGGAGCAGGTGAACGGCGCTATTGCGGCAACCCAACCGCTTATCGCGCAGCAGCAGGCCTTCGATGAATCGAAGGCCCAGTTCGAAGCCGCTCTGGCCCAGGTGGGTTCGCTCGAGGCGGGCCGTCAGCAAATCGCCGATCAGCGTGCGGCTGCAGAACAGGAATTCGCCCAGGCCCAGTCCCAGATCGACCAGGCCTATGCCCAGATTTCCTCCGGTCAATCGAGCCTGGAATCCGGCATCGCCGATTATCATTCGGGGCTTTCCCGGTATGAGTCCTCAAAGGCGGAAGCCGAGCAGAAGATCGCCGATGGTCAGGCCGAAATCGATGACGGCCGCGCGGAAATCGAAGAAGCCCAAGCCGATGTGGACGCTATCGAAGATGCCTCCTGGTACGTGCTCGACCGCTCGAAGAACTACGGCTGCGAAAGCTACAAGGGAGATGCCGAGCGTATCGGCAATATCGCCGCGGTCTTCCCGCTCATCTTCTTCTTAGTCGCAGCCTTGGTTGCGTTGACCACCATGACGCGCATGGTCGAAGAAGAACGCGTGATGATCGGCACCTACAAGGCCCTGGGCTACGGCAAGGGCAAGATCGCACTCAAATATCTGGCCTACGCGGCCATTGCAACCGTGGCGGGCAGCATCGTGGGAACGGTCATCCTGTCCCTTGCCCTGCCTTATGTGGTGCAGACGGCGTATGCAATCATCTATTACGTCCCCAAGTTCATGCTTCCCTTCGATTTGGGTATCGCCTTCATTTCCGGTGGCTTGGGATTCGTCATCGTTCTGGGTGCGACTTTGGCAGCGCTCATGAAGACGCTTCGTGAAAAGCCCGCAGAGCTTATGCTTCCCCGAGCGCCCAAGGCCGGTAAGCGCATCCTGCTCGAGTGCATCCCTGCGCTTTGGAAGCGGGTCTCTTTTTCCTGGAAGGTCACTTTCCGAAACCTGTTCCGCTATAAGAAGCGCTTGTTCATGACCTTGATCGGCATTGCGGGCTGCACGGGCCTGCTCCTGACCGGTTTGGGCTTGAGCGATTCGATCAACGACATCATCGACAAGCAGTACGGTCCCATCATCAAATACGATACCGTCATCAGCTGCGAAGACGACATCTCCCAGCAATCGAAGGATGAACTGGAAAGCCTGCTTTCCGAAGGCGAATCCGAGCATCCCCATGCTTGGACCGCTTCGACCGACCTGCTCGCAGCTCCTGCCGATGCCCCGCAGATCGCCTGTACGGTGCTGGTGCCCCAAGACCCCGATTCCTTTGGGGAATTCGTTTCCCTCCATACGCGCAAAGAAGGCGAGCGCCTGGCCCTTCAGGGAGATGGCGCCATCGTCACCGAGAAGATCGCAAGCCTGATGGGCGTCGGTGTGGGCGATACGCTGATGCTCAACGAACAGGACGACTCGGGCAACATGACGGGCGTGACCCATGAGATCCCCATTGCGGGAATTGCCGAAAACTACACGGGACACTATGTGTACCTTACCGCCGATGACTATCGACAGATCTGGGGCGAGGATCCCGTGTTCGATAGGGTTCTGGTCGATGGTGCGGACGAACATGGCAATCATGCTCAGTTCAGCAGCGCGGTCCGCGAAATCGAGGGTATCAACACCGTTGCCTTCAACAAGGACGTGGTGGAAACCTATCGCGAGATGCTCGCGAGCGTGAACATGGTCGTGGTCGTGCTTGTGCTTGCCGCCATGGCGCTGGCCTTCATCGTGCTCTATAACCTGACCAACATCAACATCATGGAACGCCAGAGGGAAATCGCGACTTTGAAGGTCCTGGGATTCCTCCCGCGCGAGGTGAGTGCCTATATCTTCAGGGAAACGTTGATCTTATCGGCAATCGGCGCCCTGATCGGTTTGATTCTGGGCGTGTTCATGGAAGGTTTCGTGGTCATCACCGCGGAAGTGGAAATGGTCATGTTCGGGCGCGCTATCCATCCCACCAGCTTCATCGGCGCCTTCGTGCTCACCCTGGTCTTCACCTTGATCGTCATGCTGGTCATGAGGCGCAGGCTCGCGAAGGTCGATATGGTCGAAAGCCTGAAATCCGTCGAGTAGCAAAACGCTGCAAACGTGCGGCTTGGTAACGTATTCGGGGCCGGTTCCTACCTGGTGGGGGCCGGTCCTTTTACCAGATTGCGGAAATATTTTTTTCTTCGCAAACATTCACGGGGTTTTCGCACTTGCGCATGTGCCGCCTGGGATGGTTTAATTTCAGTGTCCTTTAAAAGCGGTACAGAGAGACCGACAAGGCTGCAAGGCTGCAAATGACACAACAAGCAGTACGCAACCCGAAGCCTTTGTCTGATGCAAAGGCATTTTTTATGCCCGCATCAGGCGCTTGTGTGATCGGGTAGGGTAGTGCGGGTTCGCGCTCCATACCCGGACCATGGGGTTTGTCTGTTCGCACCTCATTATTGAAAGGAGTGTGTATGAACGGAAACCAGCAGACGAAATCCGTATGCATGGATGCTGCGGAAATCGAACGTTCGCTTATGCGCATCGCGCACCAGATCCTGGAAGCGAACCACGGCGCGAAGAACATCGCGCTTGTTGGCATCGTCACACGCGGTGACATCCTGGCAAGGATGCTCGTAGAGAAGATCGAGGAAATCGAAGGGGTCAAGGTTCCCTTCGGCCACCTGGACATCAGCTTCTACCGCGATGACTTCGCCACCTATCTTTCTCCCGAAGTGCTCAGCACCAACATCCCCTTCGACGTGGACGGCAAGGACATCATTCTGGTCGATGACATCCTCTACACCGGCCGCACCATCCGCTCCGCGCTCGATGCGCTCATGGACATCGGTCGTCCCGCCACCGTGCAGCTGGCGGTTCTCATCGACCGTGGCCATCGCGAGCTCCCCATCCGCGCGGACTTCGTGGGCAAGAACGTTCCTTCTTCCCGCGAAGAGAGCGTCCGTCTGTTCCTGGAAGAGGTTGACGGCCGTTCCGAAGTCGACATCATGCAGGTGGCCGCTGGCGGTCACGTTGGATCCGCACCTTTGGGAGGTGGCAACTAATGTCTTTCAACCACAAGCATCTGATCGACATCACCGAGTACTCGGCTGATGACATCATGCAGATCCTGGAGACCGCCCAGCGCTTCAGGTCCGTTAACGAGCGTCGTATCAAGAAGATTCCTACCCTGAAGGGCTTCACGGTAGTGAACATGTTCAACGAGCCTTCTACCCGTACGCGCTCCTCCTTCGAAATCGCCGAAAAGCGACTGAGCTGCGACAGCCTGAACTTCGGCGGCTCCTCCACCTCCACCGTCAAGGGCGAAAGCCTGGTGGACACCGTGGAAACCCTGTGCGCTTACAAGATCGACATGATCATCGTGCGCGACAAGCATGCCGGCGTGCCCCGCAAGATCGCCGATGTTTCCGGCGCCCATGTCATCGACGCCGGTGACGGCAAGCACCAGCATCCTACCCAGGCCCTGCTGGACCTGTACTCCATCTGGCAGGCCAAGGGCGATCTGAACGGCCTGAAGGTGGGCATCGTCGGTGACATCGGACACTCCCGTGTGTGCGGCTCCCTTATCCCCGCGCTCAAGATCATGGGCTGCGAAGTCACCGTCATCGCGCCTCCCACCCTCATGCCCGCACGTCCCGAAGTGCTCGGTGCCGACCATGTCACCTGCAAGATCGAGGAAGCGCTTCCCGAACTGGACGTCGTCTACATGCTGCGTATCCAGCGCGAGCGTCTGGAAGGTGCGCCCTATCCCAGCCTGCGCGAGTACAACATGCTCTTCGGCCTCACCCAGGAGCGCGAGCGCATGATGAAGCGCGACGCTATCATCTGCCATCCCGGCCCCATCAACCGCGGTGTCGAGCTGGACAGCTTCATGGCCGACCATCCCGAACGTTCGGTCATTCTCGACCAGGTCTATGCCGGTATCCTGACCCGCATGGCCGCCCTGTACCTGCTGCTTGGAGGGAGCGAAGATGGCATTACTGCTTAAGAATGTTCGCGCGATCGACCCGCAGGTCGCGCTCGATGAAGTTTGCGACATCGTGATCCGCGACGGCAAGATCGCCGAAGTGGGCCAGAACCTTTCCATCGAAAAGGGCGAAACCCGCGATATGGGCGGAAAGATCGCCGTTCCCGGGCTGGTCGACGTGCACGTGCATCTGCGCGAGCCCGGTTTCGAGCAGAAGGAAGACATCGCTTCCGGCACCCGTGCGGCTGCCCATGGCGGTTTCACCGCCGTGTGCTGCATGGCTAACACCAATCCCGTCATCGACAATGCCTTGGGTGTGGAATACATCCTTGCCCGTGCAGCAGCTGTCGGTAAGTGCCGTGTCCATGTGGCCGGTGCCGCAACCCAGGGCCTGAAGGGCGAAATCATCTCCGAAATGGGCGACATGGTGGCCCACGGCGCCGTTGCCTTCACCGATGACGGCCGCGGCATCCAGGGTGCCGGCATGATGCGCCGCGTCATGGACTACGCTTCCCAGTTCGACCGCGTTGTCATGGCCCACGAGCAGGACGACGATCTGGTCGGCGAAGGCCAGGTCAACGAAGGCGTGGTTTCCACCCGTCTGGGCATGCTGGGTTGGCCCGCCGAAGGCGAGGAAATCCAGATCGCCCGCGACATCGCCCTGTCCCGTCTGACCGGCTGCCCTCTGCACGTTCAGCACATCTCCACCGCACGCGGCCTGGAAATGATCCGTGCAGCTAAGGCGGAAGGCCTGAAGGTAACCTGCGAGGCGACCCCGCATCACCTGTTCCTGAACGAAGATGCCATCGGCGACGATTACAACACCTCCCTGAAGGTCAATCCGCCCCTGCGTACCCAGGAAGACAGCGATGCCCTGCTGGCCGGCGTCATCGACGGCACCATCGACTGCATCGTCACCGACCACGCTCCGCATACCGCATGGGAAAAGGACCGCGAGTTCGAGCTGTCTCCCTTCGGAATGATCGGCCTGGAAACCTCCCTGTCCCTGGTTATGACCCAGATGGTCCACACCGGCCTTATCGACTACAACCGCCTGGTCGAAGTGATGGCCATCAACCCCCGCAAGGTCCTGCGCGTGGAAGAAGTGAAGCTGCAGGCAGGATCCATTGCTGACATCACCATCATCGACCCCGATCTGGAATGGACCGTAACCGCCGACAGCTTCGTTTCCAAGGCGAAGAATTCCGGCTTCATCGGTGCCGACCTGAAGGGCCGTGCAACTGACGTATACGTCGGCGGCTATGCAACCATGCAGGACGGTCAGATCGTCGAATAGGCGTTTGGCCTTCTGAGGCTACTGATTGCGCATAGCGATTGCGAAACGAAGACCGGTGCCCATCAGGCACCGGTCTTTTGCGTATCCGGGTAAGGTTTCGGGTGCCGGCTTCGGCGGAAGGAGACTGTCAATCGGGATGTGGATCCTGCGTGTCATTTTCGCAAGCCCTACGCGGGCTTTCTGAAATGCGCCTAGTCGCACGGGTTTTATAGGGTTTAGGGAATCCGATCAAGGTGCTCCTGTATTAGAACTTTGCTTTTTTAGCAGGTCAAATACCTTGATTATCCTCTTGCGTTTTGAATGTGCGCGCTCTCAGTGCGTTTCGAATGCTCCTGTCGCGTATAATGGGAATAGTGTGTTCGCAACCCAACCCGGCATTCGCCGGTGGAATGATTG
>SFII01000073.1 GCA_004555335.1 Coriobacteriaceae bacterium
CAAGCCGATAAGCCACCCAACATGATAAACCCGAACATACGGGTTCGGGTTTCCAGAACGACCTTTGGTGGGAAGAATCTTAGACGGGAAGAATCGCCACGGACATCCTGCCGCACGCCTCGTAGACCTTAACGAACTCGGCACGGGAGTATTCCATCATCCCGTAGATGGTGTCACAGACAAGCACCCGGTCCCCATCTGCGCCGTAAACGGTAATGCAGTGTTCGGGCCAATACCACAGGTAATCCCCGGAAGGCTGAATATCGGACGGTGTCATCATGCCTTCGGTAACCCATACCGAAACCGGATATCCCCCCTCGACCAACTCAGCCAGGGCTTCGAAAGGCGACCCGGTCGTATCGTGGGCGCGATACCCTTCCGCATGCTCACCAAGCCACGCTTCGCCTGCAGCTACGATGCATGGGGGCAGCGCGCCCCCGTTCGTGTACGGCGAGCCGGAAAATCCCGCAGGAAAGGCTCCGCTCATGTCGACGTAATTGTCGGCAAGGTCCAGCGGGTCGACATCGTATCCCATGCTGCACAGCACCACGGTAAGGGACATGATCTCGCATCCGGCAGGCAGCACTTCGTATTGATCGATGAATTCCACATGCGATGTGAAATCGCGTTTTTCAACAGCCAGGGCATCGACCGCATCGGCGGAAATGGCACCGCCATCCAGGACGATATCGCTCAGAAGGCCCTTATCCATCGCCGCCCCATCGCTGCCAGCCCCGGCGTCCGACATGACCCCGGCATCCGTTAGTGAAAGCACCGCCAGCGCGACTTGGAGGACACCCGCCAGCGCGACGAGCGCAAGCACGGTCGCAAATGCCATCTTCACGCGTTTGGGATTGAATTTGTCACGAGTCTTTTCCATGAGGGTAGAGTATACCCGCACACAGGGCAAACTTCCCTCCAAAAAACAGCCGCCCCAGTTCAGGGCGGCTTTTTCATCTTACAATTCCAACGGAGTGATCGCCTCGTACTCGAGTGTATGCGATTCGATCGCCCTGTGCAGGGCATCGGCATTGTCCGCAGGCTCGCTCCACGCCAAGCCGCATCCCGCCGAAATCTGCCGGGGCACGGGGATCATCCTCCCACGCAGGCCCGCGGACTTCCCCAGAGCGCGCATCGCCACGGCATCGGTGGTGGTATGGAAAGACACTACCAGCCGCTCCTCTTTCCTTTTCCGCATGATCCTCCTCTTGGATGCTATTTGATGGTGATGTAGAAGTCCTGGCCTTCCTGCTTCACCTCGACGTCCTTGCGACGGCGCAGACCGAGATTCTTCACGTTCTCGCGTGCGTTCACATCGCTCACGATAGTCTGCACGACCTCATTGGGATACTCGTCCAGAACCTCCTTGGTGCGCAACAGGGGCTCGGGGCAGGAAAGACCGCGTGCATCAACCTGAATCATGTTCTCCTCCTTGTCGGTACGTTCCGATTACGCTTCGGAAGCGGTGGTGTCGGGAACCTGCTTGACCACAACAGCCTTCTTCTTCTGGATGTTCACGCCCGCGATGATGAACAGCACGACGATGCAGACAACCAGGGCGACCTGGCCTGCCAGCGCAGGACCGCCGGCAACGGCAGGGGTGGTATCGGTTGCCGCGGCAGCGGCAGCACCCGCCCAACCGAAGTTATGGGCGAAGGCAGCACCCACGAGCAGACCCAGGAAGGTCACGGCAGCGTCGCTGGAACCCTGGCCGGCCATGATCATCTGACGCAGGGGGCAACCGCCGGCAAGAACGGCAGCGAAGCCGACCGCATACAGGCCCAGGATGTTCCACAGCTGCTGGGAGTGGGCGATGGGCTGGCCTGCAGTGCTCAGATGGAAGTTGCCGGTAGCGATGTTGTACACCAGCATGATGACGAAAATGCCGGCGATGGGCAGAAGCATGGTGAAGTCGCGCATCAGCCATGCATTACGGAAGCCGGATGCAAAGCACAGACGGGTCTTCTGCGCCAGAGCGCCGATGACGATTGCGACAACGAGCGCGAGGATCCAAGGGGCATGCATGGAGCCGGGACCCTTCTCGCTCGCGGCAACCGCGATGAGACCGGAAATCGCCAGGATGAACAGCAGGGTCAGCACCACGGTCAGTACGGCACCCGCCGCCTTGCCGGTGTCGTATTCCCTACCCAGGGAAAAGCCCTTGTTCAGGAAGAAGGCACCGGTGCCCGTGCCCAGAACGAAGCCGATCAAGCCGATCCAGGCGTTCAGGTCGCCGGCAGCCATGCGGATGACCATGCGCAGGGGGCAGCCCAAGAACACCAGGGCGCCGATCATCATGATGAAACCCAATGCGAAACGGACCATGGGAGAAGAACCCGCAGTGGAACGGTATTCCTTGGTCGCAATGGCGATCAGGAAGGCACCCACCACCATGCCCACGATCTCGGGGCGGAAATACTGTACGGGCTCAGCGGAATGAAGCTTCAAAGAACCGGCGACGTCGCGGATGAAGCACGCGGCGCAAATCGCCATGTTCGCGGGATTGCCCGCAAACGCCAGAACGGCGGTGAGCACGCCGAAGATCAGGCCCGCAACGATAAGGCCCGACCTCTTGTAGAAGAAATCCATCTACGCTCCTTTCAAATCCCAAGCCACACGTAAAAAACCAGCCCACGCATTCACACGGACCGGATAATCCCCATATGGCCGGGAACCAACCGAATATGCCGATCGGCACCCGATGCAAACTGCCGCATCGCAACGCCGACATGCGATAATCTCCCGCAGAAACGGAGATGATACGCCCCCTCCTGCCGCAGAACGCAGGGTATCGAGGACTACCGGCGGCACAGTATAGGTACGGAAAAAGATTGTTTCAATACTATTTCCTATCGGTGTTAGTAATCATTATTTACTGATCGTATACACCCTGTTAGAATGCTTCGTTTTCCAAAAACGACATACTGAAGTATCTTTCCCGAAGGAGTATTTATGCAGAAAAGCTTAAACGTGTTCGATGGCATCAATACCCGCCTGGCCAGCTTCATCCAACAAAGCCCCAGCCCCTTCCATACGGTTGAAGAGATTACCGAACGGCTCGAAGAAAACAGCTTCTCGTTCTTGGGAGAACAGGACCCCTGGAAGCTCGAACCAGGAAAAGGCTACTTCACCACGCGCAACGGTTCGGCCGTCGTCGCGTTCAAATTGCCCCACGAAATCGGCCCCGACACCCCCATAAGCTTCCAAATAGCCGCCACGCATACCGATTCGCCCTCCTTCAAGGTAAAGCACGTCCCTACCCTGAAAGGGATAGAAGGTTATCTGACCCTCAACGTCGAAGGCTACGGCGGGATGATCGATTCAACTTGGCTGGACCGCCCGCTCACGCTTGCAGGACGGGTGCTCGTCCGAACCGAAACAGGCATCGAGAGCAGGCTGGTGCACTTCGACCGCGACCTGCTGCTCATCCCCAACCTTGCCATACACATGAACCATCAGGTGAATAAGGGCATCCAACTGAACCACCAGATCGACCTGCGCCCCCTGCTTTCCGCAGGCGAGCTGGGGGAAGAATCCTTCTCCCAGCTGGTAGCGCAGGAAGCCCGCACCCGGCCCGAAGACGTCCTTTCCAGCGAGTTGTCCCTGGTCAACCGCCAGAAACCCACCACCTGGGGAGCGGAAAGGGAATTCTTCAGCGCGCCGAAGCTCGACAACCTGCAGGGCACCTTCGCCTGCCTGCAAGCCTTCCTGGCAAGCGAAAACGAAACGGCGATCACGGTGCTTGCATGCTTCGATAATGAAGAAGTGGGCTCCAACACCAAGCAGGGGGCCATGAGTACCCTGCTTAAGGACACCCTGAGGCGCTGCTGCATCGCATTGGACGCCGGAGAAGAGGGCTTCCTGCGCGCCCAGGCATCTTCCTTCCTGGTAAGCTGTGACAACGCCCACGCGCTGCACCCCAACCATCCGGAAAAAGCCGACGAACGCAACAGGCCGCTTCTGAACAAGGGCATCGTCGTGAAGGAATCCTCCAACCAGAAATACACCACGGACGCCTTCAGCCGTGCTGTTTTCGAAGGCATCTGTGCAAAGGCCAACGTCCCCTTCCAGACCTTCGCCAACCGCAGCGACTCGGCAGGGGGATCGACCTTAGGGAACCTCTCGAATATCCAGACGAGCATGCACGCAGTGGACGTGGGAATGCCCCAACTGGCAATGCATTCCTCATTCGAGACCACGGGCGCGCTCGATACCCTGCTGGGTATCCGCGCACTTGCGGCCTTCTATTCCGCCGAACTGCGGATCCGCGGATCGCAATCGGCAAGATTCTAGTCACCCAGGCTTATTAAACCGCGCAGCCCCGCGCACCCGTTTGTGCCCCGGCTGCGCGCCTAGCCTAAGAAGAAGCGCTCCCACCAATCTCGGGTGCCCAGTCCCGTTGCCGCAAGCATGTCGAGCATGGCATTGCGCTGCTCTGCCGGCATGCTGCGGAACTCGGAGCGCATCAGCTCCTGCATCCGCTGGGGATTTTTCTGGATATCGCGCATGACCATCTGGAATTCCTCCAGACCGGCACCGCCCGCACCGGAGGAACCCATCATGCGCTGCATCTGATCGAACAAGCCCTGAAGCGCCGCAGGATTGAACGCACCCAATCCCCCCGCACCCGCAAAGGGCATCCCGGAAAAGCCCTGCCTCTGGGATCCGGCCTCCTCGGGCCTTGGCAGGCCGAGCCCATAGAAGGCCTCCATCATGGCATCGAAGCCCTGCGGATACATGCTGCCGCCGCGCACGTGCACTTCGAACACCCCGGGCTCCAACACGATATTGAGCATCCAACGGGACGGGCCCACGGTGGGATCGTCGGGGAAGGTCTCGTCCCAACTGAATACACCCGCTTCGAGCAGCTGCGTGCAAAGGCCCGAAGCGGTATCGAGGCTTGCCCCCTTGTCGAACTTCACGACGGTACGTTCGGCAGGGCCCTGCTCGATATGGAGCAGATACGGGTCGCCTGCAGCCGCCGCAGGCGCCTCTTCCCCTTCAAGATGCTTCATCCTCACCGTCATGCGCCCATGCGCACGGTCGGTAAAGGAAAACGCCAAGGCCTTGAACGGAACCTTCTGGGTCATTCCTGCTCCTGTCTTCCCTCTCGAAATACCCTGGGCACAATCCTGCAGCGATGATGCGTTTCAGCGATCGCGCCGGACTGTCCCGCGAATCAGCATACCACCTCGAAGGAACGGGAAAGCCTGCGGGCATCAAACCGTTTCGTAGGACCCCGTTATCTCCTTCAGGAATGAAACATAGCGCTCGGCCACCTCGTCGGGGCCCACGATGCGCACATCCGTGCCGAACTGGGCGAGCCAGGCGAAGAAGGTTCCCCCCACCGCAACCTCGACACGGACCAGGGCGCGCTCCGCATCGATGCGGGTCATATCCACCCCTTTGCCGAAACGGTCGATGAAGGACCCGACGCTCGAGGACCCGATTTCGATCTCCACCGTGTTCAGCTGCCCGCCGAACATGCCGAATGTCTGGGCGACATGCGCATCGGGATCGAAGGATGCGATCTGCTCGTTGCGCGTCGCCATCTCATCGGAGACCTTGATATTGCACATGCGGTCCACCCGGTAGGTGACGAAGGTCTCGTGCTTGTCGTTGAAGGTGATCAGGTAATAGAAATCGTTGCTGTAGATAAGGCAGACCGGATTCTCCACATAGGTCCTGCCGTCCTTGCGCTTGATGGAATTCTTCTCCAGATCGTACACGCGGTAGCAGAAGGTGATCTTGCGCCTGCGCGAAATGGCCTGCTGGATGTCGTTGATGTTGTAATACACGCTCTCGTTCTGCATCTTGATGCGCCCGTCGACGTGGACGCGGCCCATCAGGTCCTTCCCCTGACGGGAGGAAGCGAGCTTGCGGATGCTTTCCACCAAGGCCATGCATTTCTTCGTGGTAAGGAAGCGGGAACTCTGCACCGCGTCCACCAACAACAGCAATTCGGGGAATTCGAAATCGCGCTTGCCGATGGCGTATTCGGTCACGCCCGTCTTCTCGTTAGCGCGTTTGATGATGTCCATGCCGAATTCGCGCAGGGAATCCAAATCGCGGTATATCGCCTTGCGTTCCGCCGGGATGCCCAATTCCGCCAGGTTCGCGATGATCTGCGCCATGGAAAGGCCGTATTCGTCATCGGTCTGCTCGAGCAGCATCTGGCGAAGATAGAGGATCTTGAGCTTCTGGTTGGGTCTTCTGGACACTGCCTCCCCCTGTCCCCGTAATGTCCCTTTTCGCATCAGGGAAAGTGTTGCACACAGCCCGATCGCATTGCAAGGGGCCGTATCGGCAAAAGGACCGGAACGCCCCTTTCCCGAAAAAGAACATCGCAGGCGCGTCCGCTTCGCGCTAACATATAGTTTTGTGCCCAATCCTTACGGATACCCGGCAGCAATGTAACAGGCGCCCGGCGCTTTTCCATCACTCCCGCAAGGCCCACAGAAAGGTCGGATGGCAACATGAACCTCTCCCAGGCAATCGAGCACGCATCGACGCTTTTCGTACCCGAATTCCTCTTCGGCTTCGACGAGGCGAATCTGAACGCCGAACGCGAGAACAACGAGCAGGCCATCAAGTGCCTGCACGAGGAATGGTTCGCATCCGAGAACCCGGGCTTCTCCTACGACCTGGTTCGCGAGCTCGCCGACCGCAACCGCGCGCTGTGCGACAACATGGATGCCATCGCCCTGGAGAACATCCGCGGACTCAACCTTTCCCGCGGCCTTTCGGAAAACGACGTGCTCCGCGGCATCGCCGCCCTGCAGCACCGCAAGCCCGAGACCATCCAGAAGGAGATCATGCGCGCGAACTCCACCTTGGGCGTGGCCTACGCCTCCAAGCAGGTGAAAGGGACCATCCTGGGCATCGACATCGAAACCACCAGCCGCGAACCCGACCGCGGATACATCATCAACGTCGGTTTCGAGCTGATGGACCTTTCCGGGGAAAACGCCGGAACCCCCTACGATTCCTGCTCCGCATTCTGCGGCATCCCCGAAATCTATCGCGAAGCCGGCGTCCCCCTGCAGCGCATCCATCAGATGTATGGAGGAACCGGCGAGCGTACCGTCCTCCAGTGTAGCTTTTCCGTCTCTGACAGTGACCGGCTGACCGCCCAGTGAATAGTTGCCGTCCGGCATTCCCGCACAGCGCATGGAATCCGAGATCAGTGCCAGGCGCCCGTCAAACAGCTGGTGTGCCATTCGAACCGCCGTCGGATGAATGTGGAGACCGTCACAGATCAGTTCCACCGACGCACCCGCATCATATGCCGCGCCGATGATTCCCGGTTCTCTGTGATGCAGTCCGTTCATTCCGTTAAACATATGAGTAATATGAGACGCACCATTTTCAAAGGCGCGCATTGCCGTATCATAATCTGCAGCGGAA
>SFII01000001.1 GCA_004555335.1 Coriobacteriaceae bacterium
GCTTCGACGAAGAAGGGCAGCCCGAAAGCTTCGAGTTCGTCGAAGACGAGGCAGTGGCGGAAGATGCCTGGCAGGCATTCCGCGAGGCTGCCAAGGACTTGTACGATTTCGAATAGGGCCCGTCGCGCGGTCGATCGACTAGCGGATCAGTTCCGCGATGGCGTCGGCCAGATCGTCGATTTCGAAAAGACCATCCAGAGAAGGCAGGGGCATCCCTGCCTTCTCCATTTTCCGGGCGAAATCCAGGGTTCGGGGCAATGCGAGCCCGATCGACTCGATGCGCTCCGTGTCGGCGAATACCTCTGCGGGGCTTCCCTCGGCGAAGATGCGCCCCCGATGGAGCACGACCATGCGCTGGCAAAGGCGGGCGATATCCTGCATCGAATGGGAGACCATGACCACGCCCAACCCATCGCGGGTATGGAGCTGCGATACCAGATCCATGACTTCGCCATGGGCGACGGGGTCGAGACCTGCCGCCGGCTCGTCGAGCACCAGGATAGAGGGACGCATCGCAAGGATCCCGGCGAGGGCGACCTTGCGTTGCTGGCCGCCGGAAAGCTGGAAGGGGTTGGCGTCACCCACTTGTTCCGGATCCAGCCCGACGCGTTCGAGCGCCTCCATGGCGCGGTTTCGGGCCTCTTCGTGCCCGGCTCCCAGATTCTTCGGCCCGAAGGCGACGTCTTCCAGGACGCTTGCCCCGAACAGTTGGCGTTCGGGGTATTGGAAGGCCATCCCAACGCGTGCGTCGGGGGTTTCAGCCCGGCGATTCCAGGTAAGCGGTTTCCCGTCGAAGAGAACGGATCCTGTTGCGGGTGCGGCAAGACCGCAGAGCACCTGCGAGAGCGTGCTCTTCCCGCTGCCCGTGGGCCCCGCGATGCCGAGGAACTCGCCTTTCCGTACCGTCAGGCTCACATCGCGCAATGCCCATTCGCCCGTGCGTTCGGGATCGGCCGAATAGCTGAAGGATATGTTTTCTAGCGAGAGCATCGTCCCTCCTTCAAAGCGGACAGCTGCCCGATCAGGCGATTGGCATCCGAGCAGGCGCCGACTGGAACGCCCCTGCTCCTGAGGGCGCAGGAGAGCTTCACGGAAAAGGGGGCTTCCAGCTTGAGCTTCCGTAGACGCTCCTCGTCGCAGAGCACCTCATCGGGGCTTCCCTGGGCGGCGATGCGGCCGCGATCCAGGATGATGACGCGTTCGGCGCAGGATGCCTCATCCATGGAATGGGTGACCATGACGATGGTCATCCCCCAGGAGTGGAGCTTTTTGCAGACTTCCATCAGCTCGATGCGCCCCTTGGGGTCGAGCATGGCGCTCGCTTCGTCAAGGATGAGGATCTGCGGATGCATGGCAAGCGCCCCTGCGATAGCGAGGCGCTGTTTCTGGCCACCGGAAAGCGCGGCGGTGTCCCGCTGCTCGAATCCGGCGAGCCCGACGCTTTCCAGCGCCCAGGTGACGCGGCTGCGTATCTCCTGCGGGTCGAGTCCCAGGTTCTCGGGTCCGAAGGCGACCTCGTTCTCCACCGGGCTTGCGACCAGCTGGTCTTCGGGGTTCTGGAAGACCATTCCCACCTTCGAGCGGATGGAATAGAGCGCCTTCGGGTCGCGCGTGTCCATCCCGTAGACGCGCACCGTCCCCTCATCGGGGAAGAGCAGCGCGTTCATATGCTTTGCCAGGGTGCTCTTCCCGCTCCCGTTTCCGCCGAGCAGGCAGGCGAATTCCCCGTCTTCGATAGTCAGGCTCACGTCATCGAGCGCCTTGGTGCCCGACGGGTAGCTAAAGCTCGCGTGTTCGAAGCTGATCATGGATTCCTCTCGGGTGCCGTTGCCCGTTCCCTTCCATTCGATCGGGGCAAAGCGGAATCGGTTTTCGGGGCGCCGCCTCTCTTCGGTATATGGAAAAGCTTATGCCTTAGCGAAACACCGTATAGGCGCCCTGCCGAAACGTTTACGTAATGGCAATTGGCCTAGTATAGCGTGATTTTCCACCGCAAACGGCTTATCGAAGCAGCGCAGTTTTCGATCCTTTTGGAAGGGAAGGGGAGGTAATGGAAACGATAACCGCGATCCACGGCGTGATCTCCGCAGTCGATGGCTGGCTTTGGGGACTCCCGCTCATCATCGTGCTGGTCGGCACCCATCTGTATATGACCGTGCGCACCGGTTTCATCCAGCGCAAGCTCTTGACGGGCATCAAGCTTTCGTTGGCGAAGGATTCGCAGGCGGAAGGCAACGTGAGCCAGTTCGGCGCGCTCACCACGGCGCTTTCGGCGACCATCGGAACCGGCAACATCGTGGGTGTGGCGACGGCTGTGGTCTCCGGCGGCGTCGGCGCAATCTTCTGGATGTGGATCATCGGCGTCTTCGGCATCGCCACCAAGTACGCCGAAACCTTCATCTCCGTCAAGTACCGCGTGCGCGACCATGCGGGAGACATGCTGGGCGGCGCCATGTACGCCCTCGAGCGCGGCTTCCCCGGCAAGAAGTGGGCCAAGGTGGTCGCCATCCTGTTCGCCCTGTTCGCGACGCTCGCATCCTTCGGCATCGGCGGCATCGCCCAGTCCAATTCCGTGGTGGGCATCGCGCAGCATTACTTCGATCCCGACGGAACGAACATGGTGATGTCGGTCATCTTCGGCATCGTGCTGGTGGTCGCGGTCGCGCTCGTCATCTTCGGCGGCATCCGCGGCATCGCCAACGTCTGCGAGAAGCTCGTGCCCTTCATGGCGCTGTTCTACGTGCTCGGCTGCGCCGTGATCCTGGTCATGAACGCCTCCCACGTGTTCGAGGCCATCAAGTGGATCGTGGTCTGCGCCTTCACCCCCAAGGCCATGGTCGGCGGCGGCGCCGGCTTCGCGGTTGCGAGCGCGTTGCGCTTCGGTGCGGCACGCGGCCTGTTCTCGAACGAGTCCGGCATGGGTTCGGCACCCCTTGCGGCAGCGAATGCCACCACCCGCAATCCTGCGCGCCAGGCCCTGGTCTCCATGACCGGCACGCTGTGGGATACCGTCGTCATCTGCGCCATCACGGGCATCACCCTGGTCAGCTCCATCCTGGCCAATCCCGACCTCTCCGCGATGTACCAGGCGACCAACGCGCTTGCCGTGGGCGATTCGGCGACCATGGCGGCCATGGCAGGCAGCCTGGGATCCGAAAGCGTGCTCCTTACCGGCTTCACCAAGGGCTTGGAGCTCACCACCGGCGTGTTCGACCAGATCCCCATCCTGGGACCGATCATCCTGGTCGTGGGCATGATCAGCTTCAGCTACACCACCTTGCTGGGTTGGAGCTGGTACGGCAACCGCGTGGTCGCCTACCTGTTCGGCAAGAAGGGCATCCGCCCCTACCAGATCCTGTTCTTATGCTTCGTGTTCTTCGGCGCCCTGGGTGCCGTGGGCGTGGGCATCGGACCCGAGATCACCTCGCTTGCCTGGGACTTCTCCGACGTCATGAACGGCCTCATGGTGGTGCCCAACGTCATCGCCATCTGGGCGCTCACCCGGGTGATCGTGAGGGACACCAGGCATTATGTTTGGGATGACAACCTGGACGAAGTAGATGACGAGCCCATCCCCACGCTTTCCGACAAGTAGGCTTGTGCGGCATCGGATAACCAAGCGGACTGGCAACCCGGGCATCTGCCCGGGTTGTTTTCCGCCGGGGGTCGCATTCTTCCGCCGAAGGGAGGTGCTGTCTCGGTCCCATTCACGTAATCATCAAATGTCTTGCAGGCCCGGACAGGTGAGAGTAAACTGTTCGGGCTTCTAATTTCACATGCATGTCGGACTCGATTCTGCCAGTGGCCCGCACGCGGGTTGCAGGTCGGGGGCGATGGCATGCAGAGGACTAACGAATGGAGAAAACAATGGAAAAGATCAGCCTTAAGACGCTGCTCGACGCTGGCGCTCATTTCGGCCACCAGACCCGTCGCTGGAACCCCAAGATGAAGCAGTACATCTTCGGCAACCGCGGCGACATCTACATCATCGACCTGAAGAAGACCCTGGTCGGCATGGACGACGCTTACACCTTCGTCTCCAACCTGGCTGCCAAGGGCGGCACCGTGCTGTTCGTCGGCACCAAGAAGCAGGCTCAGGAAACCATCGCCGAAGCTGCCAACAGCTGCGGCATGCCCTACGTCAACGCACGTTGGCTGGGCGGTATGCTGACCAACTTCGCCACCATCCGCGAGCGCGTCCAGCGCATGGAGCAGCTGGAGGCTTGGGAAGCCGACGGCACCATGGAACTGCGTCCCAAGAAGGAACGCATCCTGCTCCGCAAGGAACTGCTGAAGCTGCAGACCAACCTCAACGGCATCCGCAACATGAAGCGCGTTCCCGACGCCATCTTCGTCATCGACACCAACCGCGAAGACATCGCTATCCGCGAGGCTCATCGCCTGAACATCCCCGTCGTGGGTACCCTGGACACCAACTGCGATCCCGACGAAGTCGATTACGGCATCCCCGCAAACGACGACGCGATCCGCTCCGTCAAGCTGATGGCGAACTTCATCGCCGCAGCAGTCATCGCAGGCATCGGCGCTCCCGTTTCCGTCGAGGAAATGGCTGGCGAGGAAGCTGCCGCAGAAGAAGCTCCCGCACAGGAAGCAGCTGCTGAATAAGCACGAACACCATGCGGCGTCCCTTCTATGAGACGCCGCTTTTCCGAAGAAGACCAGAAAGGAACGAAACCATGGCTCAGATCACTGCCGCAATGGTTAAGGAACTCCGCGAAATGACCGGCGCTGGTATGCTGGAATGCAAGAAGGCTCTGGTTGAGGCCGACGGCGACATGGATGCTGCCGTTGACGTACTGCGTACCCGTGGCCTGGCCCAGGCTGCGAAGAAGGCCGGCCGTGCCACCAACGAGGGTCGCGTCTGCGCGATCGTCGACGGCAACGCAGGTGCTGTCTGCCAGGTAAACTGCGAAACCGACTTCGTTGCCCTGACCGACAAGTTCCAGGACTATGCAAACAGCTTCACCGCTGCCGTTCTGGCCAACAAGCCCGAAAACGTCGAGGCACTGCTCGAGAGCGAAGTCGACGGCGTCAAGGTTCAGGATGCCCTGACCGAGGCTATCCACATCATCGGCGAGAACATGCAGATCTCCAACTTCGCACGCGTCGAGATCGAAGGCACCGGCGCCCTGGTTCCCTATCTGCACATGAACGGCAAGATCGGCGTTCTGGTTGCATTCAACTTCGATAACGCCGCTACCGCTGAAGATGCCCGCTTCCAGGCCATGGGCAAGGACGTTGCAATGCAGATCGCAGCAACCTCTCCCGTTTCCCTGGACGAGAACAGCGTTCCCGAGGAAATCCGCGAGCACGAGTTCAGCATCTACAAGGCCCAGGCTGCCGAATCCGGCAAGCCCGAGGCTATCCAGGAAAAGATCGCTACCGGTCGTATGGCGAAGTTCTACAAGGAAAGCTGCCTGGTAAACCAGGACTTCGTGAAGAACCCCGACATCACCGTTGCCGATCACATCGCTGCCGCTGCCAAGGAAATCGGCGACAACATCAAGGTCGTTTCCTTCGCACGCATCGCTCTGGGCGAATAATCTGAAGAATTCCCAGCCGCAAACCCGCCCTTCTGCTTTCTCTATGTGAGTCAGGGGGGCGGGTTTTTTTCTACCCCATTCCCGTGGGATACTTTCATGACGCTGAAGAGTACGTACTGCTAAGAAGGTTGAAATGCCCGAAGAGATTATCGTCGCCCACGAAAGCGAGAACCTCACCGGTACAGTCAGGGTGTCGGGTGCGAAGAACTCCGCGCTCAAACTGGTTGCGGCATCGCTTCTCGGTCAGGGAAAGACCGTTATCCATAATGTTCCGTTGATTTCCGACGTTTCCATCATGGCGGAGGTGCTGCGCTGCCTCGGCTCGCAGGTCGAGCGACAGGGGCATACGCTTACCATCGACACTTCGACCGTCGACAGCTGCAAGACGCCGTACAACCTGGTTTCCAAGATGCGGGCGAGCATTTCCGTGCTCGGGCCTTTGGTGGGCAGGTTCGGTCGTGCCGAGGTCGCCATGCCCGGCGGTTGCCAGATCGGTGCCCGCAAGATCGACATGCACTTGGTCGGCATGCAACAGCTGGGCGTTCATTTCGAAAACGACCACGGCTTTTTGGTTGCGAGCACTCCCAATGGGCTCCATGGCGGCACTATCATGCTCGAATTCCCTTCCGTAGGTGCCACCGAGAACACCATGATGGCAGCCGTCGTCGCCGAAGGCGTGACCATCATCGATAATGCTGCACGCGAACCCGAAATCGAAGACCTTGCCAATATGCTCAACGCCATGGGTGCGCGCATCACGGGTGCGGGCACCGCGTGCATCCGCATCGAGGGCGTACCGCTTTCCAGCATGCATCCCTGCGAGCATTACACGGTAGGCGACCGCATCGAGGCGGGAACCTTCCTGGTGGGCGGGGCGCTCATGGGCGGCCCCCTTACGGTTGAAGGCGTCAACCCCGACCATCTGCGTATGGCGATCATGAAGCTGCGTGCGATGGGATGCGAAGTCGAAACATCCGATAAGAGCGTTACCGTGCGCCGCAGTGCCCCCTTGCAAGCGGTCGACATCCAGACCCTGCCGCATCCCGGTTTCCCCACCGACTTGCAGGCCCAGTTCATGCTGCTCACCACGCTGGCCCAGGGCAATTCCATCATCACCGAAAACGTCTTCGAGAACCGCTTCATGGTCGCTGCGGAGATGTCGCGTATGGGTGCCGATGTGACCATCGAGGATCATCATGCCCTGGTGCGCGGGGTTTCCCGCCTACAGGGTGCCGATATCGAGGCAACCGACCTGCGCGCCGGTGCCGCGCTGGTATTGGGCGGCTTGATCGCCGAGGGCACCACCAGGGTGCATAACATCAAGCATATCGACCGCGGTTACGAGGACTATGTCGGGAAACTTGCAAGCCTGGGGGCGAAGGTGGAGCGCGTCGTCGTGGAAGATTGCGAGCTCTAGGGTTTTTCGATGGCTTGGAATAACGATACGAACAAACGACGCCCGAGCGTGAGAAACGACAAGCGGGTCCGCAGTGCAGTGCAGGCAGACGGCAAGCCCGAGATGGGGGCTCAGCCCCGGGAGGGTGCCCGAAGCGAGGGTGCTGCAGGCGGGACCCAGCGTATCGCGCACGTCGAGATCCCGCTCGACCAGATCCGCCGTGAGCGCGAGGCGGCACGCAAGGCAGAGCCCGAAGCCGTTTCGGAGCCTGCCCCCGATATCGCGCCTGTCGCCGAAGATTCTGCCGCAAGCGCCGGGGACCCCGTTTTCGAAGGGACTGCAAAGGCCGTTTCGGAAGGCGAAGCCGTCGACGCGGCTTCCAAGGATCGGGAAGGCGGCTCATCCTTCAACCTCGACCAGGCGGTTGCCGCCTTTGCCGCAGCATCCGCACGCGAGGTCCCCGCTCCCAAACAGAAGAAGCGCATCCCCGCTTCCTTGCTGAAGGGCCTGTTCAGCGCGGCTTCGGGTTTGCCGGGGGAAGACGATCCGGTCGAGATGATCGCCTATGACGAAAAGGTCCTGAAGCAGACGGCGGCCGCCTTGAGCGGCGATGCCGCCGATGCCGAAGCTGTCCGTGATGGAAAGGGCGATTCCCATCTCTTCCGCAGGCCTTGGGCCAAGCGCACGCAACTTGCCGGAGAAGCAGAGGAAGGGAAGGAAAAACCCGGCTTGCATTCTCGCGGACTCGGCTTCCTCCACAGGGATGGCGGCGACCGTCCTGAGGGGGATCGAAGCCCTCAAGATGGCGAAACCCTGCCTTCGGTTCCGTCCGATTCGGTGTCCGAGGATGGAAAAGATGCAGCTCTCGTCTCTTCGGACGAGCCCGTGCATGCAATCCAGGGAAGCAGCGCGCCTGTTTCCGTTGCCGATGAAGCACCCGAGGTCCATCCTGCTGGAGGAGTGCCCGTCTCTCCTGTCGCCGTTTCGCTTGGTTCGGATGGTGCGGAGGATGCCGCTCCGTCTGCGGTAGCTGCGGTTTCGACCGATGGCGATGCGCAGCGCATGCATGCTTCCACGCAAGAGTCGGCCCCGATCCAGGCGGATGCCGGCGATACGGCAGACGCGCCAGCGGAGAATGACCGGGAAGCCCCCGAGGGGGATTCGCAGGAATCCGCGGATTCGGGAAGGCCCAGGATCGCCGAAAGGAAGCGGGCTGTTTCCAAGGAGTCGAAACCCAAGAAGCAGATCGACCGCAAGAAGCTGCACCGCGGAATCGGTATCGCGGCGGCTGTCCTTGCGGTTGCCTTGGCGGCGACGATTTCGGTTGCCTGCTTCGTTTTCGGCGCCCATATGACGAAGGACATCACGCTCGAGGACGATGCGCTTTCCGAGACCCTCGTTCCCGTGAAGCAGGACGGCGATCCCTTCTATACCCTTGTTGCGGTGGAATACAACCGTACGAGCAGGTATTACGAGGGTCCCGAGCTGTTGGTGCTGTTGCGCATCGACCCTGCGAACAGGATCGCAACGTTGATTTCGGTTCCCTCCGAAACCCAGGTCTCCCTGTCCGACAGCCGCTACCATTCCGTCAGCGAGGCGCAGGTCATTGGCGGTGACGCCTACCTGGTGGAATCAGTCGGTCAGCTGCTCAACGTGGATATCGCGCATTTCGTGCGCACGGATGACACCGGCCTTGCGAATATCGTCGACCGTTTCGGCGGGATCGAAGTGGAGGTCGTGACCGACGCGGTTGCCTCCGATTCCGAAGAGGAAACCGATCCGTATGCCGTTGATGCAGGCTTGGAAGGCGGCGCTTCGGAAACCGAGCAGGCAGATGACGGGGAAGCTGAGGATGCGGCCATTCCTGCGGGCAAGCAGAAGCTCGATGGCAAAGCGGTCGTCGCGCTTACCAGCGAGGATGCGTATGCGGATCCCGTGGGGGTCCAGTCGCAGAACCAGCTGAATACAATCTCCGCATTGTTGGATAAGTGCGTCCAATCGAGCGGGAAGGATTATTCGTCCACGCTTTCCGATTTGAAGAACGACTTCAAGACCGACATGAGCGCGATGCAGCTGCGATTGGTTCTGCGCTTGCTTGCGGGAGAAGAAGGCTACAAAACCTATACCGCCATCATGCCCGGGGAATACGATCCCCTGACGGAAACCTACCAGAGGGACAAGACGGCAACCCGCCTGATGATAGTGGGTACCGAAGAGAACGGAAACCCCGGCGACCGCGATGAATCGAAGGTCGATAAGGCTTCGGTATACATCGAGGTTCAGAACGGAACGAACATCGAAGGCGGTGCGGGCGACGTACGCAAGAAGCTGAGGGACAAGGGCTGGAACGTATCCTTCATCGGGAACAACCCCAACGAAGACGAGCCCGAGACCCTGGTCATCTACGGAGACGAGTCGATGAAGGCGGCAGCCGAAGAGCTTGCATCGGATCTGGGGGTCGGAAAGGTCTCTTCCGGCGAGGAGGGCTATACCTTCGGAACCGACATCCTGGTTGTGATCGGCCTCGACTGGGATAAGTCTGCCGAACGGGGCAGCCAGCAGGAAGCAGAGGGCCAATAGAGAAGGCGAAGGGGCATCGGGTGCAACCGATGCCCCTTTTTCGTATCGCGTTCGCTCTGGTGTGCGGGCGATTGCATGCAGGCGCGTGCGGCAGCTAGATCGCGCGTTCGATCCCAAGGCGGCCTGGGAAAGGTTCCTTTTGCGGAGAAGCCTGCCTTCGGGAAAAGAAAAGGCGGGGCTGCATCATGCAGTCCCGCCTTGGGTTCTTGCTTCCTGAATGGCCTTTCGGGCTTAGGGAGCGGGAACCACCTTGGTGACTTCGGGGATACGGCTCTTCAGGATGCGCTCCACGCCATTGGATAGGGTCATCTGGGACATGGGGCAGCCCTTGCATGCGCCCACCAGCTCGACGACGACGGTGCCGTCATCCTGAACCTCGATCAGCTGCACGTCGCCGCCGTCTGCCTGCAGGCTGGGACGGATCAGCTCCAGTACGGCAGCTACTTCTTCCTTATCGATCATGGGAAGCTCCTTTTCCTTCGTAATGGGACAGCTGGATTCTAGCACAGAGGGGGGAGGGGACCCCGTGCGGGATGCGGCTGCAAAGAAACCGTAGGATGATTGTCGACAGGCGGGCGGCGTTGGGCGCATGATAAGTCCGTCTGCTACAATTCCTGCTCGAAAACGCTCCGCGCCGATCCTGCGGGGTTTCCCTATCGTGAGGACTGTCATGCTCGACGCCATCTACCATGCAATCGATCCCGTTGCCTTCAGCGTGGGCCCCTTTTCTGTTCGTTGGTACGGAATCGCCTATATCCTGGGCTTCTTCTTCGCTGCAGTGATGATGAGGCGCGTGTCCAAGCGCTGGGGCATCGCCTTCGACCTTGATTCCATCCTCACCATCATCACCTGCTTGATGGTCTGCATCATCGTGGGCGCCCGTTTGGGCTATTGCCTGTTCTACGATCTTCAGGCAACCTTGGCGAATCCCTTGAGCATCTTCATGATCCAGAATGGCGGCATGAGCTTCCATGGCGGCCTGGTCGGCGCCTTGCTTTCGGCGATTCCCTCATCGTATCTCACGAAGATACCCATCCTGACCATCGCCGACTTGGGCGCTATCGGTGCGCCCATCGGGCTCTTCTTCGGGCGATGCGCGAACTTCATCAACGGCGAGCTTTGGGGTGCTCCCACCGATCTGCCCTGGGGCGTGGTCTTCGGCGGTCAGGCGGGAATGATGCCCAGGCACCCCTCCCAGCTTTACGAGGCCTTGCTGGAGGGCGTCGTGCTGTTCGCCATCCTGCTTGTGCTTTCCAGGAAGAAGCCCCCTCGTCCGCAGGGCACCTTCCTGGGGGTGTTCCTGCTTTGTTACGGAATCGTTCGAATCGCGATGGAATTCATCCGTCAACCCGATGTGCAAATCGGCTATCTTTTAGGGGACGTGCTCACGATGGGGCAGCTTCTTTCGATCCCGCTCGTCATCGCCGGCGCGATCCTGCTTGCGTGGTCGCAGCTCCGTAAGTGCCCGCAGCAGGGCTTGAAATATGATACGGAATAAGTATCATATAAGCAGTTCGAAAGAAGGAGGAATCATGACCCTGAAGTTCTTCAAGTGCAGCCAGTGCGGCAGCGTTGCCGTCAAGGTGTACGATGCAGAGACCCCCGAAAGCCCCTGCGCTGAAACCCAGGCAGAACTTGTCCCCAATACCGTTGATGCCGCTGTAGAGAAGCATGTTCCCCAGGTAACCGTCGACGGCAGCAAGGTAGAGGCCGTTGTCGGCAGCGTCGAGCATCCCATGGCAGACGACCACTTCATCACCATGATCGTCCTCGAGACCAAGAAGGGCTATCAGGTTGCAAGCCTGAATCCCGGCGACGCTCCCCGTGCAGTCTTCGCTGTTGCCGAAGGCGACGAACCCGTTGCAGTGTACGAGTACTGCAACCTGCACGGCCTGTGGAAGGCAGAAATCTAGTACGGACCTTCCCTGCAATCGCAATCACCGCGGCCGGTCGCCTGAAGGCGGCCGGCCGTTCTGCGTTATCATGGCAAGGATACATGAAGGGGTGGTTCGCTTTTGAATCGAAGGAAGATAGTAATAGTCGGCGGGGGAGCCGCGGGTTTCGCCGCGGCGATAACCGCGGCGCGCCAAGGCTGCGACGTTCAGGTTATCGAGGCGGCCGAGCGCGTGGGGAACTCCATCAAGGTGACGGGGGATGGGCGCTGCAATATCGCCAACTCGCACACTGCTGCGGACCTGTACTGGAATGGGTCTTTCGTGGAGCGGGCCTTTTCCCAGGTTTCCCCCCAGGATGCGCTCTCCTTCTTGGGAAGCTGCGGCTTGATGCTTCGGGAGGAAGCCCAGGGTAGGCTCTATCCCCTGGCGAATAAATCGACCTCCGTCATCGACGCCCTCCGCCTTTCCGCCGAAAGGGAAGGGGTGCGCGAGGTCTGCGGGAAGCATGCGGTCTCGCTTCGGCCCAAAGCGGGGGCTTGGCTGCTTCGCACCGAAGACGGTGAAAGCCGCACTTTCGATGCGGTTGTTGCCGCCTGCGGTGGAACGAGGCTTCCCGAGGGCTTTCTTCCCGATGGGATACAGGCCTTCCCCCAGCGTCCTTTGCTGGGACCGATGAAGACCTCCACCCAGCCGCTCAAGGGCTTGGACAAGGTGCGGGCGAAGTGCTCCGTGTCCGTAGGGGATCGCACCGAAGACGGGGAAGTCACCTTCAGGTCCTACGGCATCTCCGGTATCGCCGCCTTCAACATGACCCGTTTCGCGCGCAAGGGCGATGCCATCCGTTTGGATTTCCTCTCCCACATGCCCAGGGAGGCGTCGCTGCTCCTGCTCGAGCAGCGCATGGCTGCGCTCGACCCTTGTGATTGGCTGCAGTTGACCTGCGGCATGCTGCTTCCCCTGGTCGCCCGCGCGGTTTTGCGCCAGGCGGGCTTAGCCCCGGATAGCAGGCCGCGTCCGTGCGATCTTGCTGCCTTCGACCGTGCCCTGCGCGGTTTCGAGCTGGAATACCTGGGCATCGGCGATCAGAAGCTCTGCCAGGTGCACAGGGGCGGCGTGCGCGTATCGCAGGTCGATCCCTCGAGTATGGCGCTTATAGGGTATCCCGGCCTGCATTGCGTGGGCGAGATGCTCGATGTCGATGGTCCATGCGGCGGCTACAACCTGCATTGGGCCTGGGTTTCCGGAATCATCGCGGGAAAGGCGGTGGCACATGATTAGGCTTGCGAATTGCCCGTGCTCGCTCGATGATGCCCTTCGGATCGATTTCCATGGACCCAACACCGAAGGACCGCTCGTTTCCATTGCCGCGCGCATGCTGGACGTTCCGGAGGGGAAGGTCCGCAGCGTGCAGGTGCTTAGGAGAAGCGTCGATGCCCGTAAGCGCTCGAACGTCCACCTGGTGCTCATGCTCGCCGTGGACCTTGCGGATCCCGCTGTCGAACGGGCCTTCATCGAATCCGGTGCCGCCCTGCCCTATGAACCCTACCGCGAGCTTGCCATCCCGCGTTTCGAAGACGTCTCCGAAGAACGGCCCATCGTGGTGGGCTTCGGCCCGGCGGGCATGTTCTCCGCCCTTTACCTTGCCCGCGCGGGATTGCGTCCGATCGTGATCGAACGCGGCGCCTGCGTCGAGAAGCGGCAGCAAGCGGTGCGTGCCTTCAACGAGGGGGCGGATCTTGATCCGGCATCGAACATCCAGTTCGGCGAAGGCGGTGCGGGCACCTTTTCCGACGGCAAGCTCACCACGGGAACGAAGAACCCCATGGGTCCCCACGTGCTCCGCTGGCTCTACGAGGCGGGTGCCCCCGCGGATATCCTGATCGATGCGAAGCCCCATATAGGAAGCGATGTCCTGCCGGGCGTCGTGCGCAGCATCCGCAACCAGATCATCGACCTGGGGGGCCAGGTTCTGTTCGAGACCCGTTTGGCCGATCTGGAATTCGCCGATGGGGCGTTAAGCGCTGCCATCATCGAGGACGCGCAGGGATCGAAGCGGAGCATTCCCGCAAAAACCCTGCTTTTGGCCTGCGGCCATTCCGCGCGCGATACCTTCCGGATGCTCTACGGCCACGGGCTCATGATGGAGCAGAAGCCCTTTTCCATGGGCGTGCGCATCGAGCATCTCCAAGATGACATGGATAAGAGCCTCTATGGCCGCTTTGCGGGGCATCCGGCCTTAGGTGCATCCGAATACAAGATGGCGGTGCATGTGGACAAAACCCGTAGCGCCTATACCTTCTGCATGTGCCCGGGCGGCGACGTGGTCTGCGCGGCAAGCGAGGAAGGCGGCATCGTCACCAACGGCATGAGCAATCGCGCCCGCGATGGGAAAAATGCGAATGCCGCCCTGCTGGTGAATGTCGAGCCATCGGACTTCCCCGGAAGCCATCCCCTTGCCGGTGTCGATCTGCAGCGCCGGGTCGAGCGTGCGGCGTATGATGCGACGGCGCGGTCTTCCCACGGCGCTTACCGCGCTCCCGCCCAGACGGTAGGGGATTTCCTTTCCGGATCCCACGGCAACGCGTCGAAGCGCGTTGCGCCCACCTATGCGCGGGGAGTGGAATGGGTCGACCTGCATCAGGTGCTTCCCCCCTTCGTGTGCCGGACCATGGAGCGTGCGCTTCCCCTGTTCGAGAGGAAGATATCGGGTTTCGCGTCCCCCGGCGCGGTGATGACCGCTCCGGAAACCCGCTCATCCTCGCCCGTGCGCATCTGCCGCAACCAGGCGTTCCAGGCTTACCGCGAAGACGACCCCGCCAAGCTGGGTTGCGGCATCTTCCCCTGCGGGGAGGGTCCGGGTTATGCGGGCGGCATCATGTCCGCCGCGGCCGATGGCCTGCGTGTCGCGCAAGAGCTCGCATCCTTCGCTGCCGGGCGCGGCGATGTCGCGGATGCGGTCGAAGAGCTGCGGCGCGGGGGAACGGTACTCATGCCCACCGATACCGTCTACGGAATCGGCGTTTCGGTGCTCCATGCGGGCGTACCCGATGCGATCTTCCAGGCGAAGCGCCGTTCAGCGGGCAAGCCCGTTGCCTGGCTGGTCGATTCGGTCGAGGCGCTCGACGTCTACGGTGCCGATGTTCCCGAAGGGGTCCGGCGTCTCGCCCGCCAATGCTGGCCCGGCCCCCTGACTATCGTGGTCAAGGCCTCCCCGTCCGTTCCCGCTGCGTTTGCGAGCGGGGAGGGGACTATCGGGCTTCGCATGCCTGCGAACCAAACCGCCCTGCGCCTGATCAGGGGCGCAGGATCGCCCTTGGCGGTCAGTTCCGCGAACCTGTCCGGCTGCGAGGCGCCCAAGGATGCCGCCTCCGTGCCGCAGGAACTCGCCTCGAGCGTCGGTGCGTGCGTCGAGGATTCCGAAAAGAAGAGCGGGCTTGCCTCGACGGTCGTCAGCTGCGTGGATGGGCAGCTTCGCGTCTTGCGCGAGGGAGCCGTGGGTATCGATCTGATCAGGGAAATCATGCAGGCATAGGGCCTGCTGCAAGGAGAGATGATGAGCGAATCCCGGATTATGGGCGGTTCGGTCCGCCGAAGCGAATTCTTCTTCCCCTCGAGTTTGGAGGGGTATTCCATCCACGCCGTGAAGTGGGAGCCTGCAGATGGCAGGGCGTTCGGCGTGGTCCAGCTCATCCATGGGATGGAAGAGCACATCGGGCGCTACGACGACTTCGCGCGGTTTTTGGCCATGCGGGGATTCGTCGTGTGCGGTTCGAGCCATATCGGACATGGCAGGAGCGTGCCTTCGCCAGATCGCATAAGCTGCCTGCCGGAACACGGCGCGCAGGTCATGCTGTCCGACGTCCATACGCTCAGGAAGAGGATGTCTTCCGAATATCCCGACCTGCCATATGCGATGTTCGGCCATTCCATGGGAAGCTTCCTTCTGCGCGTCTACCTCGCGCGCTTCGGGGAAGGGCTTGCCGGCGCCATCGTGTGCGGTACCGGGCAGCAGCCTCCTTTGGCGGCGAGATGCGCCAACGCGATCGCCCGGGGGATCGGCCGCACGAAGGGTTTCGACTACAAGAGCGCGATGCTCGACAAGCTGGTAACGGGGTCTTTCGCCAAGGGTGTGGAAAATCCCAGGACCGCCTTCGATTGGCTTTCCTGCGATCCGTCCGTGGTAGACGAATACATCGCCGATCCCGCATGCGGCGTGATGTTCTCTGCGGGGGGATACGCGTCGCTCACCGACCTGGTTGCCGAGGCGGCCGGCAAGGCGTGCGCCTCGCGAGTACCCGATGGCCTGCCCGTGTTGTTCATCGCCGGTGCGAAGGACCCTGTGGGCGACTTCGGGAAAGGGCCCGCTGCTGCGGCGGAGATGATGGACGGGGTATCGCGGGCAGATGTCTCCCTTATCATCTACGAGGAGATGCGCCACGAGATCCTGAACGAGCCCGATCGCATTTCCGTGTATTTCGATGCGCTCCGCTTCATCGAAGCGGCATGTGGAAAGGTGTCCCGATGACGTACGTTATCGCCCTCGACCAGGGAACCACTTCGTCGCGTGCCCTGCTGGTCGATCATGATTCGGTGGTGCGGGGGGTTGCCCAGAAGCCCTTCGCGCAGCATTTCCCCCAGCCCGGCTGGGTCGAGCACGATCCCTTCGACATCCTGGAAACGCAGATCGGGGTGTTGAACGATCTGATGGATAGGGAGGGTCTGGGTCCCGACGACATCGAATGCATCGGCATCACCAACCAGAGGGAAACCACCATGCTCTGGGACAGGCGCACGGGTGACCCGGTGTGCAACGCCATCGTGTGGCAATGCAGGCGCACGGCCGATATCGTGGAAGCGGTCTGCGCCGAGCGCGGGGTTGCGGACTACATCACGGCCACGACGGGTCTTGTTCCCGATGCGTATTTTTCGGCCAGCAAGGTGAAGTGGATCTTGGATAACGTGCCCGGCGCGCGCGAGGCAGCGCAGATGGGCGATCTGCTGTTCGGCACCGTCGATACCTGGCTGATCTGGAACCTGACCGGCGGCAAGGTGCATGCGACGGATTACACCAATGCGAGCAGGACCATGCTCTTCGACATCCATAAGGGTTGCTGGGACGAAAGGCTCTGCCGGATGTTCGGCATCCCCATGCATGTCCTGCCCGAGGTGCGCCGCTCGTCGGATTGCTACGGGGTGACGGCATCGGAGGCGCCGGCGTCGCATCGCGGGCTCACCGGTCGCGGGCGGGATCTTCCCCGCATCCCGCAGGGCATCCGCATCTGCGGTGTTGCGGGCGACCAGCAGGCGGCCCTGTTCGGCCAGTGCTGCACCAGCGCGGGCAGGGCGAAGAACACCTACGGGACGGGTTGCTTCCTGCTCATGCATACGGGCAAGGTGGCGGTTTCTTCCCGCAACAACCTGATCACCACCATCGCCGCGAGTGCGCCGGGTGCCGAAGGACTGGAATACGCCCTCGAGGGGAGCGTGTTCATGGCAGGCGCCCTCATCCAGTGGCTTCGCGACGAGCTGGGTCTGATCGAATCGGTGGAGGAAAGCGAGCAGATGGCCTTGAGCGTGCCCGATTCCGCCGGCGTGTTCATCGTTCCGGCGTTCACGGGCCTGGGCGCTCCCTATTGGGATGCCGAAGCGCGCGGGGCGATTTACGGGCTCACGCGCGGCGCGCGCAGGGAGCACATCGTCAGGGCGGCGCTGGAATCGCTCGCCTTCCAGGTGAATGACCTGATCAGGGGGATGGAAGACGACGCCGGCTGCTGCTTGGAGCTTCTCGCCGTGGATGGCGGCGCGAGCCGCAACAACTTCCTCATGCAGTTCCAAAGCGACATCCTGCGCACCAGGCTGCAAAGGCCCGTCTCCACCGAAACCACCGCCTTGGGCGCGGCATATCTTGCCGGTTTGCAGACGGGTTTCTGGCAAGATATGGGTGAGATATGCGCGCGGCGTTCGATCGAGCGCGAATTCACGCCCGGGATGGATGCGTGCACCAGGGATGCGGCGGTGATGAAGTGGTCCCGCTGCATCGAGCGCACCCGGAGCACTTACTGAAGGACATGCGGACTCTAAGGAAAGGGTACCTGAAATGAAGATCTCAATCGGAAGCGACCACGCAGGGTTCGAGCAGAAGGAGCTGCTCAAGGCCTATCTGGAAGAACTCGGGCATGAAGTGGTCGACCGCGGCTGCTACAGCGAGGAGCGTGTGGATTATCCCGACCATGCCGTTCCCGTGGCGGAGGATGTTGCCCAGGGCGACTCCGAGCGGGGCGTTCTGGTGTGCGGCACGGGCATCGGAATGGCGCTTGCTGCGGACAAGGTGGCCGGCATCCGCGCTGCGAACATCATCAATCCCCAGTTCGCCCAACTGTGCCGCGAGCACAACGACTGCAACGTCATCACCTTGTCGGGAAGGTTCGTCGAGTTTGAAGAGAACAAGAGGATCCTCGATGCGTTTCTGACCACCGAATTCGGCGGTGGCCGACACGCGGGGAGGGTTTGCAAGATTATGGAGCTCGATTAACCCTTCCGTTATCTTCGGGCGATAGAATCGCAACAACGAATGTCATCTGGCCAAGGAGGATGCCATGTCCCTGAATTACGTATCCCAGTCCGATCCTGCGGTTGCCGCGGCCCTTTGCGCGGAACTCGACCGCCAGCGCACCAGCATCGAACTGATCGCTTCCGAGAACTTCACTTCCCCTGCGGTAATGGAGGCCGTGGGAAGCGTGCTCACCAATAAGTACGCCGAAGGCTATCCCGGCAAGCGCTATTACGGCGGCTGCGAGAAGGTCGACCTTGTGGAAGACCTTGCACGCGATCGCGCGAAGGAATTGTTCGGTGCGGGTTTCGCCAACGTGCAGCCCCATTCCGGCGCCCAGGCGAACTACGCCGCATACGCCGCGATGATCCAGCCCGGCGATACCATCCTGGGCATGAGCCTGGACAACGGCGGGCATCTTACCCACGGATCCCCCGCGAACTTCTCGGGCAAACTGTACAACGTCGTCGCCTACGGCTTGAATGAGGAAGAGCGCCTGGATTACGACGAGCTGGAGCGCTTGGCGAAGGAGCACCGCCCCAAGCTCATCGTCGCCGGCGCCTCCGCGTATCCGCGTATCATCGACTTCGAGCGTATCGGCAATATCGCCCGCGAAGTCGGCGCCCTGCTGATGGTCGACATGGCCCACATCGCAGGCTTGGTTGCGACCGGTGCGCATCCCAGTCCCGTTCCCCATGCCGACGTGGTCACCACCACCACCCATAAGACCCTGCGCGGACCCCGCGGCGGCCTGATCCTCACCAACGACGAGGCCCTGGCCAAGAAGCTCAACTCCGCGGTCTTTCCCGGATCCCAGGGCGGTCCCCTCATGCACGTCATCGCAGGCAAGGCGGTGGCGCTGGGCGAGGCCCTGAAGCCCGAATACAAGACCTACATCGACAACGTCGTCGCGAATTGCGCGCGTATGGGCGAGGGCATGGTCGAAGGCGGCCTTCGCCTGGTCACCGGCGGCACCGACAACCATCTGTGCCTGGTCGACCTCACCAATGCGGGAATCACCGGCAAGGATGCCGAAAAGATCCTGGAGTCCGTCGGCCTGACCGTCAATAAGAACACCATCCCCAACGAGCCGCTTTCGCCCTTCGTGACCAGCGGCATCCGCGTGGGTTCTGCGGCGGCGACCACCCGCGGCTTGACCGAGGAAGATTTCTACCAGGTGGGCTTGGCTATCGCCGAGGCGGTCTTCAATGCGGGCGATGAAGCCCGTCTGGAGCAGATCGCCAAGCGCATGGATGCCATCATCCAGGCGCATCCGCTCTATCCTCAGATCACTTACTAGGGATACAATCGGAAAACCAATTCGATTCACCAGGCGCCCCGGGCTTCGACTCGGGGCGCTTCCCGATAGAAAGGGCGAAGCGATGGGTGTCGAATCCCCGAAAACAGCCAATATTCCCGTTCCGGAAAACCGTCCCAGCTGGGATGAGTATTTCATGACCCTCGCAGAGCAGGTCGCGACAAGGACGACGTGCTTGCGCAGAGCGGTCGGCGCGGTCATTGTGAAGGATAAGAGAATCCTCGCAACGGGTTACAACGGGGTGCCCTCGGGCTTGCGCCATTGCTGCGAAACGGGTTGCCTCAGGCAGCAACTGGGCATCCCAAGCGGGCAGCGGCATGAGATCTGCCGCGGGTTGCACGCGGAGCAGAATGCCATCGTGCAGGCAGCGCGATACGGGATAGATATCTCCGGTTCCACGATGTACGTCAATACGCAGCCATGCGTGGTATGCGCGAAGATGCTCATCAATGCAGGTGTCGAGGAGATAGTGTATTCGAACCCATATCCCGATGAGCTCTCGATGGAACTGCTGGAAGAATCGGGGGTTCGCTTAAGGATGTTCAGCCGCGAATAGGCGGCAAGCGACGAGCTGGCGGGATATGTCAGCCGCAAGGAGAAGTCAATCCTTTACAGCGTAAACGGTTGGGATATTATAACAATGTATTGCTATAGGGAGATGTGCGCAAAAAGCGCTTGGTAAATGAGAGTGGAGTATGGTAATCGCAGTAATTGCAGCTCTTCTGGTCAGTATCCTGAGCCTCGTCCCCTTCTGGGTAGCGGTAAAAAGGGTGCGTCTGATCAATGAGACGGCATCGGCCGGCGTGCTCGGTCCCTTCCTGCTTACGATTGCAATCTCCTTCCTCATCCTGCTCGCGGGAATCGTGCTCTGCAAGCTCATTGCGGCAGATTATCAAGTGGTATACTCGCTCACTGAACTTATAGCATTCACGGTTGGCGTGGTTGTTATGGGCTTGCTGATCAAGCAGCGCCAGAAATAGAAAAAAAGGAGAGTAGCATGGCTTTTGAGCTTACGGGTAATCCGCTTGCGGATATCGCAGCCCCGATCGAAGAGCTGAGCGAATCGTTCAATTCGACATTCGTGGTCAGCTTCGGTAACGGCATCGGCCTCACCCAGTACACCGCGTGGATGATCCTCATCAGCATTGTCGTGCTGGCAGTGGTCCTGGTGGGTGTGCGCAAGGTGCAGGTTGTCCCCAAGGGCAAGTTCGCAGGACTGATCGACTGGGGATACGACGCGGTTTGCCGCAATATGGGCGAAGGTGCTATCGGCCATGGCTGGAAGAAGCACATCCCCTTCCTGGCGACCCTGTTCTTCTTCATCCTGATCAGCAACATCATCGGCCTGATCCCCGGCGCTAAGACCCCCACCGGCTCCCTCAGCGTCACTTGGGCACTGGCTCTTATTTCCTTCGTATACTTCAACGCATACGGCATCAAGGCAAAGGGCGGCCTGGGCTACATCAAGTCCATCGCTCCTTCCGGTCTGCCCAAGCCCATGGTTCCGGTTATCTGGTTCTTCGAATTCTTCTCCCTGGTCATCCGCCTGCTTACCCTGGCCGTTCGACTCTACGGCAACATGTTCGCAGGCCACATGATCCTGGGTATCTTCGCCATCATGACCCAGTTCTTCATCCTGGAAGTGGCAATGGCCGGCGCAAGCGTCGTCGTTGCACTGCCCTCCATCGCATGGGCGCTCTTCCTGCTGGTTATGTATGCGCTCGAATGCCTGGTTGCATTCCTTCAGGCATACGTCTTCACCATCCTGTCGGCCGTGTACGTCGGCCTGGCAACCTCTTCCCACTAAAAGGCATCGGCCTTTCAATTGGGTAAGATTTCGAGCGGGAGATTCTCCCGCTCATAGTTTCGGCTTTATCCGGCACGAGTGAGCCGGTTAGGCATAGTGGTAATTGTTTTTGGGAAAGCCCCGAAAACGACAAAAGGAGGAAAACGTTATGGAAACCACCTTCATCATCGCAGCATTGAAGGTCGTCGGCTACGGCCTTGGCACCATCGGCCCTGGCATCGGTCTTGGTCTTTGCGGTTATGGTCTGTGCGTAGGCTCTGCACGTCAGCCCGAACTCGCTGGCAAGCTGTTCACCAACGCCCTGATCTTCGGCGCACTCGCAGAAGCACTCGCCCTGATCGGCTTCGTTCTTACCTTCATCTTCTAAAAAAGCTTAGTGTTGAATTGCATTTAGCTAAGAAAGAAGGTGGATACGTGAAAAAGACGAAGCTGGTAAAGGTAGGCACCGCTGCAGCAGCGTTCGCTGCGCTTCAGTGCGCTTTCCCCGTCCTCGCATTCGCCTCTGAGAAGGAAGGCATCGCGGTTCTCATCCCCGATATGAACGAGTTCATTCCCATGCTCGTCGCCTTCCTTATCATTCTCGCCGTTCTGGCGAAGCTCGGCTGGCCTGTAATCGATAACATTATCACCAAGCGTGAGACCACGATTACCGAGGCACTGAAGAAGTCCGAGGAAGCCCAGGTAGAAAGCGAGCGTGTGCTTGCCGAGTACCGCAAGCAGCTGGCTGACGCGAAGGCTCAGTCCGCCCAGATCATCGCTGACGCTCGCGCCACCGGTGAATCTGTCAAGGCTGACATCACCGCTAAGGCACAGGCTGAGGCAGCGGACATGATCGAAAAGGCCCGCGGCGCCATCGAAGCCGAGAAGAAGGCTGCAATCGCCGAACTTCAGAGCTCTGTGGCAGAGACCTCCATTGCTGTTGCATCCAAGGTTATCGGTGCGGACCTCAGCGACGATGAGCATCGTCAGCTCATCGAGCGCTACGTAAACGAGGCGGGTAGTTTCAATGCCAACTAACCGTCACACCGCAAAAGCCGAAGCCGAGCTGTACGCAACGACGCTTCTGGAAGCCCTGAATAACGAGGGCGGGCTTGACGCTGTCATGAACGGCCGTACCCAGATCGACACGATTATCAGGTACGCCCGTGCAAATGCCCAGCTCAACGAAGTTATGGCGGATTCCAGCATTGCGCCGGAGCAGCGCGCACAGCTCGTCAAGCGAGTATTCGCAGATTGCGAGCCCGCTTTGGTGAGCGTGCTCGCCGTTATGGCAGAGCGTGGCGATTTCTCCAGGTTGAACCGTATCTGGGACATCTACGATGCCAAGATCAGGGAAAAGTTCAACGTGTGCGTGGTTGACGTTGTCACCCGCGTGGCGCTTGACGATCACCTGCGAGAAGTAATCAAGAACAAGGCCGGCAAGGATCTTGGTTGCGATGTTGTCCTCAACGAGAGCATCGACACCAGCCTCCTGGGCGGCATCATCATGAGCGCCAATGGGCAGCGCATCGATGCAAGTGTGAACACTATGCTCGACAACGCTCGTACAGCGCTGAAGAAAAATTAACGATGGAGGTGAATGTAAGTGACTGAAATCACCGCACAGTCTATCGACGACGCGCTGCGCAAGCAGCTCGATGCGCTGAACACAAGCGTTGAATCTCGCGAAGTCGGCACGGTAATTCAGGTTGGCGACGGTATTGCCCGTATCGATGGCCTGAAGGACGCGATGGCTGGCGAATTGCTCGAATTCACCGGTTCCAACGGCAAGACCGTCTACGGCATGGCTCAGAACCTCGAAGAGGACGAAGTCGGCGCCGTACTGATGGGCGAGGTCACCGCAATCAAGGAAAATGACATGGTACGCACCACCGGTCGTATCGTGGAGGTTCCCTCTGGTCGCGCACTGCTTGGCCGCGTCGTGAACCCCTTGGGCATGCCTCTTGACGGCAAGGGCCCCATCGAGGCCGAGGCATATCGTCCCGTCGAATTCAAGGCACCCGGTGTTATCTCCCGCCAGCCCGTTTGCGAACCCATGCAGACCGGCATCCTCGCAGTCGACTCTATGATTCCCATTGGCCGTGGCCAGCGAGAACTCATCATCGGCGACCGCCAGACCGGTAAGACCGCTATCGCGGTCGACACCATCATCAACCAGAAAGGCCAGGACATGATCTGCATCTATGTTGCGATCGGTCAGAAGGCCTCTACGGTTGCCGGTCTCGTCGAGACCCTGGAAAAGCATGGCGCGATGGAATACACCATCATCGTCTGCGCTTCCGCAGCCGACTCCGCTCCTCTGCAGTACATCGCTCCCATGGCCGGTGCTGCAATGGGCGAATACTTCGTGTACAACGGCGTAGACGGCAAGCCCGCGAACGCCGAAAACCCCGGCCAGCACGTCCTGTGCATCTACGACGACTTGTCCAAGCAGGCCGTCGCATATCGCCAGATGTCTTTGACCCTGCGTCGCCCGCCGGGACGCGAAGCATATCCTGGCGACATCTTCTACCTGCACAGCCGCTTGCTGGAACGTGCAGTCAAGATGTCCGATGAAAACGGCGGCGGTTCCATGACCGCTCTGCCTATCATCGAAACCCAGGCAGGCGACGTTTCCGCCTATATTCCTACCAATGTTATTTCCATTACCGACGGTCAGATCTTCCTGGTTACCGACCTGTTCTTCCAGGGCCAGCGCCCCGCAGTCGACGTAGGTATCTCCGTTTCCCGCGTAGGCGGCTCCGCTCAGACCAAGGCTGTCAAGAGCGTTGCAGGCTCCCTGCGTCTGGACCTTGCATCCTACCGTGAGCTTCAGGCGTTCACCCAGTTCGGTTCCGACCTGGACAAGGCAACCACCGACCAGCTCAACCGCGGTGCCCGCATGATGGAACTGCTCAAGCAGGGCCGTTATGTACCTATGGCTTTCGAAGAAGAAGCCATCGCCGTTTACGCTGGCAACCATGCCTATCTGGACGACCTGCCGGTAGAGGACGTCGTACGTTTCCGCAACGAGCTCATCGACTATCTGCGCGCTGCGCATGCCGATCTGCTGGCAGAGCTGCACGCTGAGAAGAAGTTCAATGAGGGCATCGAGGCTAAGCTGAATGTCGCCATCGAACAGTTCAAGCAGCAGTTCGTCGTTACGGACAAGGCTTAAGGCAGGTAGCGCATGCCGAACCTACACGACATCGAAAGGCGTATCAGCTCCGTAAATTCTACGAAGCAGATCACGCGTACCATGGAAATGGTTTCTGCAGCGAAGATCCGCCGCGCTACCGAGCGCATGGAAGCTTCTGCTCCGTATTCCAACTCCATGAGTGAAATGCTGGCGAATGTCGCGTCGCGTGCGGCTGGCTCCGACAATCCGCTTCTTCAGGAACGCGAAGAGGTCAAGAGGATCCTGTACATCGCCGTGGTTTCCGACCGCGGCTTGGCAGGCGGCTTCAACTCGAACGTTCTGCGCCATGTCGAAAAGGACATCAAGGCAAAGGCTGCTGAGGGAATCGAAAGCCACGTCGTCGCATGCGGCAAGAAGGCTATCTCCTTCTTCAGCTTCCGCAACATCAACCTTGAAATGGTTTTCAAGGACCTGTCTGCGGATCCTACCGTCGAAGAAGCGGCCGCAATCGCCATCAAGGCGATCGAGGGTTACGCTAACGGCGAGTACGACAAGGTCGTTCTGGTATACAACCACACCAAGAACGCTGCCGAGCAGGTTCTCTGCGAGGAAGTCGTATTGCCTGTTGACACTTCGAATGTCAGCACGCCAGCGGATTCGTCCGACGATAACGCCGGTGAAAGCACTGCGCAGGCTATCGCGGCCGATACCATTTTCGAGCCCGATACCGAAGCCGTCCTTAACGGATTGCTGCCCGCGTATGTGAAGACCATGATCTATCATGGTTTGGTCGACAGCGCTGCCGGTGAGCAGGGTGCTCGTCGTACCGCAATGAAATCTGCAACCGACAACGCGAATGAAATGGTTGAGACCCTGCAGAGGTTCTACAACCGAGTTCGCCAGGGCGCCATCACTACCGAGATCAACGAGATCGTCGGCGGCGCCGCAGCTTTGGAGGAATAAAAGGCTATGACTACGAATAACGAAAAGGGGGTTAAGGGTCGCATCGTTCGTATCGTCGGACCTGTTATCGACGTTGAGTTCCCGCAGGATGCAATGCCTGCTATCTACAACGCGCTGACTGTCGATGGCGATACTCCGATCGGTCAGGTCCATGTTGTACTCGAAGTACAGATGCACCTGCCGGGCGATCTGGTCCGCGCCGTAGCAATGTCTTCCACCGACGGTCTGATCCGCGGCATGGAAGTCGTTGACACCGGCAACCCCATCATGATGCCTGTCGGCCCCAACACCCTGGGCCGTATTTGGAACGTAATCGGCGAGCCCGTAGACGGCCGCGAGATGCCTGAAATCGACCAGTACATGCCGATTCACCATCCCGCACCTGCATACGAAACCCTCACCACCAGCACCGAGATCTTCGAGACCGGCATTAAGGTCGTCGACCTGATCCAGCCCTTCATCCGTGGCGGTAAGATCGGTCTGTTCGGTGGTGCAGGCGTTGGCAAGACCGTTTTCATCCAGGAATTGATCAACAACCTCGCTCAGGAGCACGGTGGTACCTCCGTATTCACCGGCGTAGGCGAGCGTACCCGTGAGGGTACCGACCTCTACCTGGAAATGAGCGAGTCCGGCGTTATCAACAAGACCTGCTTGGTTTACGGCCAGATGAACGAGCCTCCCGGAGCACGTCTGCGCGTCGGTCTGGCAGGTCTGACCGAAGCCGAGTACTTCCGCGATCAGGGCCAGGACGTTCTGTTGTTCATCGACAACATCTTCCGCTTCACCCAGGCCGGTTCCGAGGTATCCGCACTGCTCGGCCGTATGCCTTCCGCAGTAGGTTACCAGCCCACTCTGGCAACCGAGATGGGCGACCTGCAGGAGCGCATTACGTCCACCAGCGTCGGCTCCATTACTTCCGTACAGGCAGTATACGTACCCGCCGACGACTTGACCGACCCGGCACCTGCAACTACCTTCACCCACTTGGACGCTAAGACCGTTCTTTCCCGTTCCATCGCAGAGCTGGGTATCTACCCCGCAGTAGACCCGCTGGAGTCCTCCAGCCGCGCACTGGACCCCGAAATCGTCGGTCAGGAGCACTACAACGTGGCTGTCGGCGTTCAGGAGATCCTGCAGAACTACAAGGACCTCCAGGACATCATCGCTATTCTGGGTATGGACGAGTTGTCCGAAGAACAGAAGTTGATCGTTAACCGCGCTCGTAAGATCCAGAAGTACCTGGGCCAGCCCTTCCACGTTGCCGAGGTCTTCACCGGCAACCCGGGCAAGTACGTAAAGCTCGAAGATACCATCCGCTCCTTCAAGACCATTCTTGATGGCGAATGCGACCACATCCCCGAGCAGTGCTTCGTTTACAAGGGAGCCATCGAGGACGTCTACGAAGCTTACGACAAGATGACTAAGGAAAACTAATATGCCTAGTTTGACCTGCGACATCGTCACTCCGGCTCAGCTTCTGTACACGCAGGAATGCCACATGGTTGTTGTTCCCGGCGAAATGGGTTCCATGGGCTTCATGAAGGATCATGCCCCGCTTGTCTCTTCTTTGGCCGACGGCATCGCACGCGTGTATTCCGACGCGAGCACTGTGGCGCAAACCTATGCGCTCCAGGGCGGTTATGTCCAGGTGACTGGCGAAAAGGTGATCATTCTTGCTGACAGGGCCATCCCGGTTTCGGATATCGATCTGGCCGGCGTTCAGGCACAGGCAGCGGAATTGGAATCCCAGATTGCCAATCTTGCCGAAGGCAGCTCCGAGCGTGCCTTGCTGGACATCGATCTTGCCTGGTGCAAGGTGCAGGAACACGCAGTTACCGCATAATAATTTCCTTGCATCGAGCGTTACGCTATCAGAGGCGCCCCTTTCGGGGCGCCTTTTCTTGTATTGAAATGAATATGGTCTTGCAAGAAGAATGGACGGTCGGTTTTTCTGTGGGACGTCTATGGAACAGGTGATGATGATTGGCGGGGGCTTAGCCGTCCATCTTGCATTCGCTGGTATGATTGGATGCGGAAAATTACGGCGCCCTTGCGCCAACATTGCCAGAAGGGTTCATGCATGCTTAATGATCCCTGCCGGAGTCTGAATGAGCATTGCGAGGCATCGAATGGGTTTCGTCCATTTACACAATCACACCGAATATTCGCTTCTGGACGGAGCGACCCACATCATCGATATGGTCAAACGGGCCGCCGAATTGGACATGTCGGCCGTTGCAATCACCGATCATGGTGTGATGAGCGGCGTTCCGGAACTTTGCGACGCCTGCGCTAAAGTTGAAAAGCAGACGGGCAAGAAGGTCAAGCCCATCTACGGTTGCGAGGTTTATTTTACGACCGACGATTCCCTGAAGAGGGAGGGCAAACCCAGGCTGTATCACATGATCCTGCTTGCGAAGACGAATGAGGGCTATCACAACCTTGTCCGCTTGGTGAGCGAATCGCACGTCGAGAACTTCTATTACAAGCCCAGAACCACCCTAGATATGCTCAAGAGGTATTCGAAGGGGCTTATCGGCACGAGCGCCTGCATCGGCGGCATCATCCCGCAGCTTCTGGATAACCGCCAGTTCGAAGATGCGGTGATTTGGGCAAAACGCTTTGCCGAGATCTTCGAACCGGGGGATTTTTACATCGAGCTTCAAGATCAGGGAATCATGACAGATTCGGGCATGACCCAGAACCAGCTCAATCAACAGCTTACCGAAGTTGCGCGCCAGGCCGGTTTGAAGACGACCGCCGCCAACGATTTCCATTACCTGACGAAGGAAGACGCGAGAGCCCAGGATCTGATGATCTGCATCGGCACCGGTTCGCAGTTGAACGATCCCGATCGTATGGCATTCCCTAACCAGGAGTTCTATATGAAGACGGAAGAGGAAATGCGCGAGGCAATGCGCGATTTCCCCGAGGCTTGCGATACCACGGTCGAAATCGCCGAGAAATGCAACGTCGAACTCGAGCGCGATTCCATTCTCCCTCGTTTCCCCCTTCCCGAAGGCGAAACGGAAGAGTCCTGGTTCCGCAAGCAATGCGAAAAGGGATTGATCTTCCGCTATGGCGATGAGAATACGAAGAGCATCCAAGACCTGCCCAAGGAAATCGTCGACCGCTACGAGCATGAAGCCGGCATCATCCTGCAGCAGGGCTTCCCCGCGTACTTCCTTATCGTTCAGGAATATATCCAATGGGCGAAAGAACACGGCATCGGTGTCGGCCCGGGCCGTGGTTCCGCTGCCGGCTCCATCGTCGCCTACGCCATGGAGATCACGGACTTGGACCCCCTGCCATACGGATTGATCTTCGAACGCTTCCTTTCCCCGGAACGCGTGGAGATGCCCGATATCGACGTCGACTTCGACGATCAGTATCGCCAGGACGTCATCGACCATGTCCGAGATGTCTATGGCGAAGACCACATCGCAGGCGTTATCACCTTCGGCAAGCTGCAGGCGAAGAATGCCGTCAGGGACGCCACGCGCGTACTGGGTTACAGCTACAGCGCGGGCGACAGGCTGTGCAAGCTGATCGGCGACGAACTGGGCATCAGCATCTCCAAGGCGATCGAGACCAATCCCGACTTGAAGAATGCCTACGAAACCGAAGAAGAGGCGCGTACCATCATCGATGCGGCGCTTTCCATCGAAGGCCAGATCCGCGGCGAGGGAGTGCATGCCTGCGCAACCATCATCTGCCGCGACCCCATGTCCGACCACGTTCCCGTGAAGCGCGACACCAAGGGCGGCGGCATCATCACGCAGTACGACGGCCATTACACGCCTGATCTGGGTCTGCTTAAGATGGACTTCCTCGGCCTGCGCACCTTGGGCGTGATCAGCCGCGCTTGCAAGAACGTCTACGAGCGTTATGGAGTCGAGCTGAACCCGACTGACCTTCCCCTGGAAGACGAGAAGGCCTTCGATCTTATGTGCCGGGGCAACATGGACGGCTTATTCCAGGTGGAGAGCGCCCTGTACGTCACGCTGTTCGCGCGCATGCAGCCCCGTCAGTTCACCGACATCGTCGCATCGATCGCGCTGAACCGTCCGGGCCCCCTCCAGAACGGCTTCGTCGACGACTACGTGAACCGAAGGCAGGGCAAGTGCCCCGTCGTCTACTACGACGACCGCCTGCGTCCCATCTTGGAGGAAACCTACGGCACGATCGTCTACCAGGAGCAGCTGATGCAGATCTCCATGGCGATGTGCGGTTTCTCTGCCGGTAAGGCAGACAAGCTGCGCAAGGCCATGGGTAAGAAGAAGCTCGACGTCATGCAGTCGTTGGAATCCGACTGGAATACCGGCGCGGAGGAAAACGGCTATTCCCTGGAAGTGGCGGGCAAGGTATGGAACGACGCCCTGCACTTCGCGGAGTATGCGTTCAATAAGTCCCACTCCGCCTGCTACGCGGTGCTTGTTATGCGCACGGCTTTCCTGAAGGCGCATTACCCCAAGGAATTCATGGCCGCAGTGCTGTCCAGCTACATGGGCAACAACGACAAGCTGATCCACTACATCGCAAGCTGCGGTGCTTCGGGAGTGCAGGTGCTTCCCCCCGACATCAACTCGTCCAACCTGGAGTTCACGCCCGTAGACGAAGGCGTGCGTTTCGGTTTGGCGGGTGTGCGCGGCGTCGGTGAGAAGGTGGTCGAGGAAATCATCCGCGAGCGCAACGCGAACGGGCCCTATACCAGCTTGCATGACTTCGTGTACCGCATGGATTCGAAGTGCTACAACCGCAAAACCCTCGAAGCGCTCATCAAGGCGGGCGCCTTCGATTCGACGGGCTATACCCGAAAGCAGCTCATGCGCTTCATCGACGAGACCACCTTGTTGGAGAGCGCCGCGAAGCGCCAGAAGGACAAGGATTCCGGTCAGATCAGCATGTTCGACATGTTCGCCGATGACGCCGACTCGGGTTTTTCCGAGGAAGTGCCCCCTCCCGATGGCATCGAGTGGGATAAGCGGACCTTGCTGTCCTACGAGAAGGAGATCCTGAAGATCTACGTTTCCGATCACCCCTTGCGGCCCTACCAGGCGCAATTGGCCCGCCTTTCCAAATTCCGTTTGGGCGATCTTGCGGAACGCGAGAAGGAAATCAAGAGCGCAACCTTCGTGGGAATGGTTACCAATGTTGCGACCAAGCTCACCAAAACGGGCAAGCGCATGGCGAATTTCGTGTTGGAGGACACTACCGGCAAAGTCGATTGCGTGTGCTTCAAGTACGACGATTTCGCCCAGCATCTGGAAGAGGATGTGATCGTCCAGGTGAAGGGCAAGTACGAGGTATCCGATCGCGGAAACCAGCTGATGGCCTTCGAGATCAGCCGTCTGGAACTGCACGAGGAGGAGCCGGTGGACGATTCGCCCAGGAACGTCTCCATTTCGATCATGCAACGCGACATGACCCAGGACTCCATGGTCTTCCTCAACCAGATCCTGAAGAAGTACCCAGGTCAGGACGGGGTCGCCCTCATGGTCAGCCAGACCGATGGGCGCAAGTTCAGGGCGGAGCTGCCTTTGACGATCGATTCCCGTAACCGCGGGGTATACACGGAGCTGCATCAGCTGTTCGGCCGCCAGGTTTGGGAGGTGCTGTAGATGCCGACATTCGCACTGAAGCTTTCCTACGATGGGAAGCCGTTCTGCGGCTTCGCGCGCCAACCGGGCATGCTGACCGTGCAAGGCGAGCTGGAGCATGCGCTCGAGATGCTCTACCGACGCCCCGTGCAGACCGTGTGCGCAGGCCGCACCGATTCGGGCGTGCACGCCCTGGGGCAGGTGGTGAGCTTCGATCTGACCGAAGATGAGGCGGGCATCCGCCGCGACGATGCGCTCATGCGCTCGCTGAACGCCCTGACCCATGACCGCATGTCCGTATGCGAGGTGCTCCATCCCCAGGAAGGATTTTCCGCCCGTTTCGACGCGAAGGCGCGCGAGTACCGCTACTTCATAGCGAATACCTCATATCCGCCTTTGGTGATGGGCGATTTCAGCTGGCAGATCACGTCCCCACTCGACATCGGGGCAATGAGGGAGGGTGCCTCCTATCTGATCGGGGAGCATGATTTCAAGAGCTTCTGCATGGCGGTTTCCGCAGTGGGCAAGCCCACGTGCCGCAATGTGATCTCCATCGACATCGACCCGGTCGAGGTGATGGGCCAGCAGCTGATCTGCATCAAGGTGGTGGGAAGCTCCTTTCTGCATTCCATGGTCCGCACCATCGTGGGCACCCTGGTTGCCGTGGGACGCGGCAAGCGCAAGCCCGAATGGGTGGGCGAGGTGCTCGAGGCACGCCGCCGGGAAGCGGCAGGGGAAAATGCGCCTGCGCAGGGCTTGATTTTCTGGGAGGTCCGCTACTGATGCCCGCGCGCAAGCCGCGGGTGCGGGCCTGCTGGGAATGCAAGGGCGGGAAGGTGTTCCTGGAACCGGAGAAAACAGGCGCGCTGTCCTCGCTCGTCCGTCGCGTGCAGGAGCGCGTAGGTGTCGGATTCCCTTTCGGGGAAAGGGGGACCGTCGTTCCTAACGAGCGAGATGGCGGCAAAGCCCGCCAGGGTGAACGGGCTGATCTTGGCCAGATGCCGCATTCCGCCCCCGTGCGTCCGGCATGCTTCAGGCAGCTTTATTCCTCGCGCGATGGGCGTTTCGTGGTCTTCGAGGATGCGCAGGGGCATCTGACTTCGGTGGATGCATCCCGATTCGCATAAGGGAAGGCCCGTTCACGTGCCGGACAGTGAAGCGGAATCCTTGGGAAGCGCTGCCTATCTGCAGGCTGAAGGCGGCATCGTTTACTGAACTATGCCGCTTGCCGTTTTTTTCGCGCCTGAAACATTCGAACTTGCTCAGGCAATGCGGCGGTTTGGGGAAAAACCGTTACAGTCTTGCGGATTGACAAAACTCAGGAGATTAAAAAAGGGGGATACATGGAAGAAAAGACCGTTTCCCGTTCTTCGTGGTCGGGCAAGTGGGCGTTCATTCTGGCGGCCGCCGCGTCTGCGGTCGGCTTGGGAAACATGTGGCGTTTCCCGTACCTTGCAGCAAAGTACGGCGGCGGCATGTTCCTTATCACGTACTTGGTGCTGGTAGTGACCTTCGGTTTCGCGCTGATGATGGTGGAAACCGCCCTGGGCCGCAAGACCGGCTTGAGCGCGATCGGCGCCTTCGGTGCCCTGAAGAAGAAGTACCGCTTCATCGGTGTCTTCCAGTCCATCATTCCCTTCATCATCACCCCGTACTACTGCGTGATCGGCGGTTGGGTTGCGAAGTACGCCTTCGCGTATCTGACGGCTGGCCCCGACGCGCTTGCGGATGGCGGCGGTTACTTCACCTCCTTCATCGCGGGCAACTATTCCAGCTTCTTCTGGATGGCGGTATTCGTGCTGCTCACCTGCGCAGTCATCTTCTTCGGCGTCAAGGGCGGTATCGAGCGCTCCAATAAGATCCTCATGCCCCTGCTCATCGGCATGGCGCTGTGCATCTCCATCTACGTTATGACCATGCCCGGCGCATTCGACGGCCTGAAGTACTACCTGGTCCCCGATATCTCCAAGTTCAGTCCCGAACTGGTTATCGGCGCCATGGGCCAGATGTTCTACAGCCTGAGCTTGGCCATGGGCATCATGGTCACCTACGGCTCCTACATGAAGAAGGGCGACGACCTGGAGCACTCCGTCCGCCGCATCGAGATCTTCGACACCGGTATCGCATTCCTGGCCGGCTTGATGATCGTTCCCGCAGCCTTCGTTGCGATGGGTTCCGGCGAGGCGGTTGCGGAATCCTCCGGTCCCTCCCTCATGTTCATCGTGCTTCCCCAGGTGTTCCAGTCCTTCGGCGGCGTCGCCACCGTTCTGGGCTTCGCATTCTTCCTGCTGGTGATGTTCGCGGCGCTGACCTCTGCAATCTCCCTGACCGAAACCTGCGTTTCGATTGTCCAGGACTCCCTGAAGTCCTCCCGTCGCAGGGCCTTCGTCATCTGCACCATCTACGTGCTCGTTGCGGCGACGATCGTCAACCTGGGCTATAACGACCTGTCCTTCATCCAGCCGCTGGGCGAGGGTTCTTCCATCCTGGACTTCCTGGACTTCATCTCCAACTCCGTCATGATGCCCATCGCATCCTTGATGACCTGCATCTTCATCGGTTGGATCGTGAAGCCGAAGGTGATCATCGACGAAGTCAAGATCTCCAGCAAGTTCAAGTCCGAGGGCCTGTTCGTGGTCATGATCAAGTACGTCGCCCCCGTTCTGGTCACGATCATCCTCATCGCCTACGTCGCAGCCCAATTCGGATTCTTCTCGATGTAGCGCAGGCTTCTCAGAGAGCTCTTTCCAAAGGCCCGGCTGCTTGGCGGTCGGGCCTTTTTGCGCCCGGTATCCTTTGCGGGTGCGGTATCATAAATCAGTTAGACAGAATGGCAACGTCATAAAGGAATCACCATGGCACTTTCCATCGGCATCGTCGGCCTGCCCAACGTGGGCAAGTCCACGCTGTTTACCGCCCTCACCAATAAGGGCGGCCTTGCGGCGAACTATCCCTTCGCCACCATCGAACCCAACGTGGGCATCGTTCCCGTTCCCGACGCCCGCCTGAACCGCCTGGCGGAAATCGACAATCCCGCACGCATCGTCCCCGCGACCGTCGAGTTCGTGGATATCGCCGGCCTGGTTGCGGGTGCGTCCCAGGGCGAGGGCCTGGGCAACCAGTTCCTTGCGAACATCCGCGAAACCGACGCGATCTGCGAGGTTGTCCGTTTCTTCAGCGACCCGGATGTCGTGCATGTCGCCGGCAGGGTGAATCCCGCATCCGACGTCGACACCATCAAGACCGAGCTGATCCTGGCGGACATGGGAACCATCGAAAAGGCCATGCCCCGCTTGGAAAAGGAAGCGAAGAGGGATAAGTCCCTGGGTCTTCGCCTGGAAACCGCGAAGAAGGTCTACGAGGGCCTGAACGAAGGTAACCGCGCGCTTACCCTGGGGCTGACCGAGGAAGAGGCGAAGAGCATCTACGACCTGCATCTTCTGACCATGAAGCCCATGCTCTACATCGCGAATGTGGACGAAGATGCCATGAACGACGAGCTTCCCGAAATCGATGGCTGCACCCCGGTGCCCATCTCCGCGAAGATCGAGGCCGACCTGGCCGAATTGGATCCCGAAGAAGCCGCCGAGTATCTGGAGGCGCTTGGTCTGGAAGAAAGCGGCTTGGCCCGCCTCATCCGCGAGGCATACAAGCTTCTGGGCCTGCATTCCTTCTTCACCAGCGGCGAAACCGAAACCCGCGCATGGACCGTGCCCATCGGCGCCAAGGCCCCCCAGGCGGCAGGCGTCATCCATTCCGACTTCGAGCGCGGCTTCATCAAGGCGATCACCGCTTCCTTCGAGGACTACAGCGAGCTTGACGGCGAGGCGGGATGCAAGGCTGCCGGCAAGCTGCGCCAGGAAGGCAAGGAATACGTGGTGCAGGACGGCGATGTCATGCACTTCATGTTCAACGTATAGGAAAGACGTTTCGCGGGGCGCGCCGGACTCAAGAGGGCCGGCGCGTCTGCATGGAGAGGGGCGCGATGAAGCCGTTTGCAAGGAAGGGAATAACGGTAGGCGAGGGGATGCCGAAGACAATCGTCCCCATCATGCCCCGCGATCTGGACGCTGCCCTCGAAGCTGCGGATGATGCAGTGCGGGCCGGTGCGGATTGCGTCGAGCTCAGGCTCGATTTCTGCGACGAGGTGCGTGACGAGTGCGCGATGGCAAAGCTATGCGCCCGTCTTGCGGGGCACCTCGAGGGAACCCTGCTGTTGGTGACCTTCCGCTCGAAGGACCAAGGGGGCCAGGAAACGCTTCCCCCCGATGCCTACGAGTGCCTGATCGGTGCGGTGGCATCCGTCGGGGGCGTCGATATGGTGGATGTGGAAATAGGCTTCGGCGACGAGGCTGTTTCCCGCATGTGCGCTCTCATCCGCGAAGCGGGGGCCGTCCCCGTGGTCTCCCATCACGATTTCCAGAAAACCCCCGAAGAGGGCGAATTGGAAGCGCTGCTCGCACGCATGGAACGCCTGGGCGCGGGCGTCTGCAAGTTCGCCGTCATGGCGGCGGATACCGCCGATGCCCTGCGCGTCATGCAGGCAACCGAGCGCTATTCCCGCATTTCCCAAGTGCCCCTGCTCACCATGGCGATGGGTCCGGCGGGTGGCGCGACCCGTGTGCTCGGAGAGCTTTTCGGCTCGAGCATGACCTTCTGCGCGCTCGGTCGGGCCTCGGCGCCCGGCCAGGTGCAGATCGGGCAGGCGCGTGCGCTCATGCAGGGAATCCACGAGATTTCGCGGTAACGGCCCGTCTTAGGGCGGATGGGTTCCGTGCTTCGCGCGGGACGGCAGAGAAAGGGGTCTCATGGAGGCAAGGGAGGCAAGGAAGCTGCTCGAGCAGGTTGCTTCGGGGGATGTGACCGTCGATCAGGCGCTTGCGCGCTTCCAGACCGCGCCCTTCAGCGATTTGGGTTACGCGAAAGTCGACCATCATCGCGCCCTTGCCCAGGGAGTATCCGAGGTGATCTACGGCGAGGGCAAGACGGCAGGCCAGATCTTGGGGATATGCCGTTCCATGGAATCCGCGGGCCAGAAGCGGGTGCTCATCACGCGCCTCGACAGCCAGAAGGCGCAAGCCCTTTCCCCAGACCTCGATCTGGAATACTTCGAGCTGCCCCGCGTGGGTCTGATCGGCGGCATGCCCCAACCGGACGGCGCGGGCTATGTGGCCGTCGCCTGCGCGGGGACGAGCGACCTTTATGCCGCGGAGGAGGCGGCGCTTACCGCCGAGGCCCTGGGAAGCCGGGTGCTCCGCCTCTATGACGTGGGCGTTGCCGGCATCCATAGGCTTCTGGCGCATTCGGACGAGATCGCGCGCGCCCGGGCGGTCGTCGCGGTTGCGGGCATGGAAGGCGCCCTGCCGAGCGTCGTTGCCGGTTTGGCTTCATGCCCGGTGATCGCCGTTCCCACGAGTGTGGGCTACGGGGCATCGTTCGGGGGCGTGGCTGCCCTGCTCGCGATGCTCAATTCCTGCGCAAGCGGGATTTCCGTGGTGAATATCGACAACGGATTCGGTGCGGGCTATCTTGCCTCGATGATCGATCATATCGGTGTCGTAGAATAGACCCGGTGTCGGGTGGTCTTCCCGGCATCTTGAAGGGAAGGGGCGACTTACGTGAGCGGGCTTCATTTCGATTTCAGGGAAAGTGCCACGAGGGCATCGATCATCTCCCAGCTTGGAAAGCGCCTTGAAGAGCTCGGGATCGAGGATGATTCCGAAGAACGCGTGGCCCGCGCGGGCGTTCCCGCCGTGCATCATCATGATTACCGCGAGGTGCTTGCGACCATCGATGCCTTGGAGGGCGTGAGCGGAAAGGTCAGATCCGACATGCGCGGGATCTACGGGATCCTCTCGCGTGCCGAGGCGCAGGCGCATGGGGTTGCCGCAGGCCAAGAGCACTTCCACGAGGTGGGTAACGCGGTGGGCATCGAAGGCGTGCTGCGGGTGTGCCTGATGATGGAGACGGCCCATCCGAGCCGCATCACGGCAACGCCCGTCCAGGTGGGGTTGGGGACCGTGCGCTGCGCGCATGGCGAGCTTGCCATTCCCGCGCCCGCGACCGCGGCGATCCTTGCGCAGGGCATTCCCGTGCATCCCCTCCGCCTGGAAGGGGAGCTGTGCACCCCCAGCTCGGCGGCGATGATCCTGCATTTCGTGGATGGATTCGAGGAAGGGGCGACTTGTGGCTAGGCGGAAGCGCGAAACGGGGGGAAGCGACGTCGCGCCCCGCAGAAGGGGTGTTCTGGCGACGGGGTTTTCCTGGCTGCTCGTCATCGCGTGGGCGGCTGTGATCTTCTCCATGTCGGCGCAGCAGTCGACGGGGCTTTCGTCCGGCTTCACCGGCCAGGTGCGGGAAGTCGCCGTGGGATTCCTCGCCTTGCTCGGCTTGGCTCCCGACAGCTTCTCAGTCATCTGCCATTTCGCGGAATACCTGGTGTTCGGCGCGCTGCTGGCGAATGCGTTCTCCTGCCGCCTCGGTTTGGGGAAGTCGTTTTTGCTCGCCCTTGCCTGCGCGAGCGTCTACGGTGCGGGCGACGAATTCCATCAGTATTTCGTTCCCACCAGGATGTGCGACCCCTTGGACTGGCTGACGGATACCCTCGGTGCCGCCCTGGGCTCGTTCGCCTGCGTGCTCGCGCTTCGAAGGCGTCGCTGATTCAGCCTGCGTCCTTGCGTGCTGCTTTGGTATCATTGGCCCGTATGTGTAAAAACAATCGCGAAGGTGAGCTTCAATGACCCAGCATGTAAGCGAAAAAGACGTGCGCGCCATTGCAGAATACGCCCGCATCGGCCTGACCGACGAAGAGCTTCCTGCAATGACGGAAGACTTGAACGCTATCATCGAAAGCCTCAAGCCTATTACCGAGTACGACCTGGAGGGTGTCGAGCCCACATTCCATCCGGTCGGAGATCTTTCCAATGTGATGCGCGAAGACGTTGAGGGAACCAGCTTCACTCAGGAGGAAGCCCTCTCCAATGCGCCGAAGCAGCAGGACGGCAGCTTCCTGATCCCGTCCATCCTTGGTGGAGGTGAAGCATAATGGATTTCGCTTGCATGGGCGTCGACGCCATCCAGGTGGGCCTGCGCGCGGGCGACTTCTCCGCGACCGAGGTCGCGCAGTCGTCTTTGGACCGCATCGAGCGCATCGATGGCGCGGTGAACGCCTTTCTGGAGGTAACCCCCGAACTCGCTTTGGCGAAGGCCGCCGAAGTGGATAAGGCCATCGCCGAAGGCAGCTTCGATCAGATGGGCCCCCTGGCGGGCGTGCCCGTTGCCTTCAAGGACAACATGAACCAGATCGGGACGCATACCACCTGCGCTTCCCGCATGCTGGAGAATTACGTTTCCCCTTATACCGCAACCTGCGTCCAGAAGGTCATCGACGCCGGCGGCCTGCCCTTGGGCAAGCTGAACATGGACGAGTTCGCCTTCGGGTCCACTACCGAGACCAGCGCCTTCGGAACCACGAAGAATCCCTGGGGCCTGGATCGCGTTCCCGGCGGCAGCTCGGGCGGCAGCGCCGCTGCGGTTGCGGCCGGCTTGGCGACGGTGACCCTGGGAAGCGACACCGGCGGATCCATCCGCCAGCCTGCGAGCTTCTGCGGCGTCGTGGGCGTGAAGCCCACCTATGGAGCCGTGAGCCGCTATGGCGTCGTTGCCTTCGGCAGCTCGCTCGACCAGGTGGGTCCCTTCGCGCGCAACGTCCGCGATGCGGCGCTCACCCTGAACGCGCTCTGCGGCCGCGACCCGCTGGATTGTACCAGCCAGGCCTGCGATTTCGACTTCACCGCGAACCTGGACCAGGGCGTCGAGGGCATGAAGGTGGGCATCGTTCCCGCCTTCCTGGACGCCGAGGGCCTGGACCGCGAGGTGCGCAATGCCGTGATGGGCGCAGCCGACAAGCTGGCTTCCCTGGGGGCGGAAATCGTCGAGATCGAGCTTCCCAACGCCCAGGCCGCGATCAGCGCATATTATGTCCTCGCCCCCTGCGAGGCCTTCTCCAACCTGTCCAGGTTCGACTCGGTCCGTTACGGCTACTGCGACCCCGGCCATAAGGATCTGGGCGGCCAGTACGAGGCGAGCCGTGCCCAGGGCTTCGGAGTCGAGGCGCGCCGCCGTATCATGCTGGGCAGCTACCTGCTTTCCTCGGGCGTGTACGACAAGTACTACTATCCCGCGCAGCAGATCCGCACGCTGATCACCCAGGACTACCTGAATGCTTACCAGAAGGTGGATGTCATCCTGTCCCCCATCGCTCCCTCGGTGGCTTGGAAGTTCGGCGCCGTGTCCGATCCCACCAGCATGTACCTGGCGGATATGTTCACCATCTCCATCAACATCGCCGGCAACGGCGGCATGAACCTGCCTGTGGGGCTGGGCGAGGATTCCGGCATGCCCGTGGGCGTCCAGCTGATCGCCCCGCCGTTCAAGGATGCGAACATGCTCCGTGCCGCTGCGGCTTTGGAGCGCGAATACCAGTGCGTCGGCGTTGCCCCCGATTTTGCGGGTGAGGCGGCCGTGAAGGACGGTGAATAGCATGAAGACCATGGAAGAGGTCCTGAAGGACTGGGAGGCGGTTATCGGCCTGGAGGTCCATTGCGAGCTGACCAAGCTGAACACCAAGATGTTCTGCGGATGCAAGCTGGAGTTCGGTGCAGAGCCCAACACCCACACCTGCCCGGTCTGCCTGGGCCTGCCGGGTGCCCTGCCCGTGCCCAACAAGGCGGCCATCGAGAATATCGTGCTCGCCGGCTTGGCAACTAACTGCGATATCGAAAAGCACACCATGTTCTATCGCAAGGGCTACATGTATCCCGACATGGCGAAGAACTTCCAGACCACGCAGGGCCCCAAGGCCTTCTGCATGAGGGGCTGGCTCGATTTGAACGTCGACGGCAAGGGCGCCTCCGAACGTCCCATCATGGCGCAGCTGGAAGAAGGGGAGTCCGCGGAAAACGTGACCCGTACCGCCGAAGGCTACACGGCACGCGTGGGCATCACCCGCATCCACATGGAAGAAGACGCCGGCAAGATGATCCACATGGGCGGCGGCGAGGGCCGCATCAGCGGCGCGACCCATTCGCTGGTCGACTACAACCGCGCGGGCACCCCGCTGATCGAGCTGGTCACCGAGCCCGACCTGCGCACCCCCGAAGAGGCGCGCCTGTTCATGCAGAAGCTCCGCCAGATCTTCCTTGCCCTGGGCATTTCCGACTGCAGCATGGAAGAAGGCAGCCTGCGCGCGGACGGCAACATCTCGCTGCGCCGTCGCGGAACCACCCAGTTCGGCACCAAGACCGAGCTCAAGAACATCAACAGCTTCAAGAGCCTGCATGACGGCCTGGCATACGAGATCTGCCGTCAGGCGGAGGTTCTGGAAGAGGGCGGCATCATCTACCAGGAAACCCGCCATTGGGATCCTTCCGCGAAGCGCACCATCGTCATGCGCGTGAAGGAAACCGCGGACGACTACCGCATGTTCCCCGATCCCGACCTGGCCCCCTACGACCTGTCCGATGAATTCATCGAGGCAGTGCGTGCGAAGCTGCCCGAGCTTCCCGACCAGAAGGCCGCCCGCTTTACCGAAAGCTTCGGCCTTTCCGGATACGACTCCCGCCAGCTGGTGGAGAACATGGCGACTGCCGATTTCTTCGAGGCCTGCATGCAGGATGCTGACGCGAAGCTGGCAAAGCCCTTGGCGAACCTGATCAACAACGACATCGCCGCGCTCATGAATGCCGATCAGGACTTCGATCTGGCGTCGTCTCCGCTCACCCCGGCGCGTGCGGTCGCGCTTGTCGACCTGGTTGCGAAGGATGCCATTTCCTCCAAGCAGGGCAAGGAAGTGTTCGCCGCGATCCTGGAAGAGGACAAGGATCCTGCTGCCATCGTTGAAGAGCGCGGCATGAAGCAGGTCAGCGACACCGGCGCCATCGAAGCGGTCGTCGACGAGGTGCTTGCAGCGAATCCCGATAAGGTCGAGCAGTACAAGGGCGGAAAGACCGGCCTGATCGGCTTCTTCGTCGGCCAGTGCATGAAGGCCATGAAGGGTCAGGGCAATCCCAAGCTCATCAACCAGATGCTTTCACAGAAGCTGGAAGGCTAACCCGAAAAGCTTTCCCTGCTCGCGGTACGCCCCGGGCAGGAGCAGGCAGGCCGCCGACAGGCGGCCTGCTTTGGCTATTTCGTGCGTTTTCGGCGCTTATGTCGGGCGCGTGATAGATTTAACGAATTGAGATTTTCGCGAGGTATCGCAACGCGGCATGCAGAAGGAGGAGAGCTTGGCTGAAAAGGCGCCCATATTCGATTATTCCTCGGCGCGCGACAGCGCGGCGTCTCCTGCATCCCGCAACCAGGCCCGTGCCGTGGGCCAGGCGCCCGCAAGCGACCTCGCACCTTTGGACGCCCCGGGCATTCCTGTGGGCAAACCCAGGCCCTCTGCAAGGCGTGCGGCCCAGGTGCGTTCCGCTTCCGCTGGGTCGTCTCGGCAGTCCAGCCTGAAAAGCGTCGCCATGTCGCTTGAAAAACCCAATACTTCTGAAGCTTCGCCTGCTGCTGCCAAAGATCCGCGGGTGTCTTCGGATAGGCCCTCGGTTAAGCAGGCCGCTTCGCGGAAGGCGAAGAGCCCTTCCCAGAAGCGAAGCGACAAGAAGCGTGCAGCCAAAGGTGCGGACGATACCGCGCAGGACCTTGCGACGCGCGATCAGGGCGATGTGGAAGATCTTCCCGCAAGCGGCAAGAAGATGCGTGGGAAGGCTTCCCAAAGGAAGGGGAGGGCATCCAAGGGTGCCCGTTCGGGCAAGCGCAGGCCTTTCCGCAAACCCCAGTCTGCGGGAGACTTGGCTTCCCTCATCACCAACGGCATCCTCGATCTGGCCTCTGCGGCGGTCGAGTTCGTGAAGAAACCCCACAGCAAGGCCTTCTACAGGGGGCTTGTGGCGGTATTGGCGGTCGTGGTAGCCCTCATGTTCATCTATCCTTCGGCACGCGATTATTATGTCGCCCTCCGCAACAACGCGAAGAGCGAGGCCGAATATGCCGCTTTGCAGGAATACTACGACCAGCTGAAGGACGAGGTGGAAACGCTTAATTCCGACCAGGGCGTCGAAGATGCCGCTCGTGACGAATTCGGCATGGTCATGCCCGGCGATGTATCCCTGAATGTGAAGGATCTGGAATCAGAGGCCGACTTCGACAAGGATCCCACCGATATCGGCATCACCCCCGCGGGCAGCGTCGAGGCTCCCGAAGAATGGTACACGCCGTTCTGCGATTTCATTTTCGGTTACGACGGCTAGGCGGGATACTGATCGTCCAAACGCCCTCTTCGCGGGGGCGTTTTGCTTTGGATATGGATAGAAAGAACGCGAAAGGGGAATCCATGAGGTTTGCCGCAATCGATATCGGAACCGTTACCTGCCGCTTGCTTATTGCCGACGTATGCGAAGGCGAGCTGACCGAGCTTCATCGCAGTTGCGCGATCACGAACCTGGGGCAGGACGTCGATGCGAACGGATACCTGCTGGATAGTGCGATGCAACGCGTCGATTCCCAAATCGCCTGCTTCATGGAAACCATCGAAGCTTTCTCTGGTCCCGAAAATCCAGTCAAGATAGTGGCGATGGCCACGTCTGCGAGCAGGGATGCCTCCAATTCCGCCGATTTCGTTGCGATGTTGGAACGCCGTGGGGTCTACCTTTCGGTCATCCCCGGGGAAAAGGAGGCTTCGCTCTCGTTTGCGGGCGCATCTTCTGATTTTGCAGGGGAGAATATCCTGGTCGCGGACGTGGGAGGCGGTTCGACCGAGCTCATTGCAGGCATCGGGGGCGGCGAACCCATTGCCAAGCACTCTTTCAATATCGGCTGCCGCCGCGTTACCGAGCGTTTCCTGAAAAGCGATCCGCCGACGGAAGGCCAGCTCGCCAGTGCCATCGGGTGGTTCGAGCCCCAGTTCCGCAGCTTCTTCGAAGAGCTTGGCGCCCAAGGCTTCCGTCCCGAACGCATCGTTGCGGTTGCAGGGACGGCAACGAGCATGATCTCCATCGACAAGGCCATGGAAACCTATGATTCCTCGCAGGTCCATGGGGCCCGGATGAGCGCAGAACGGCTCTCGGAGATATCCGGGGAGCTTGCGGCCTTGGATAACGTGCAGCGGTGCCAGGTCGTGGGGCTCCAATCCGGCCGCGCCCCCGTTATCGTTGCGGGCACTATCATCCTGGGCAGCATCTTGGAATGCGCCGGTTTGGATTTCTTCACGGCAAGCGAGCATGATATCCTGCACGGCATGATCATGGATGCGGCACGGCGATAGGCCTGTGCGGGAAACACGATCGATACAAGCAAGCTGCAAGCCGTGCTGACGGCGGGGCGGACCCTCCTGCGCGAACCCGCCCCACCAAGTGCCTCAAAAGAGACCAGAAAAAGAAATACGCCCTGCTTCGTCACCCTGCATCCACCTATCCGTTTTCCATGCCGAATTCAAATAATTCAACTGTTGAGCTGGGCATATGCAATTTCGTCATTCTTAGTGCTTGTTTGGTATCATTGTCATGGACTATGGGAGCGTGGCGGAATTGGCAGACGCAGCGGACTTAAAATCCGCCGCCTTCGGGTATGTGGGTTCGAACCCCACCGCTCCTACCAATCGCAATCAAGGGGCGGTCGGTGCGTGCATCGTGCCGCCCTCATGTTTGGATGACGGCCGAAAGGGTATCGGGTTATGGCTGATGCGAATAAGGCGAACCGCGTACGTGAGATGTTCGATTCCGTTCGGGAGAAACCCGAATCCTTCGGCGAATACCTTGATTGCTATGCCGACCAGGTAGGCGATCTGGTCAATTCCTTCATCGTGCGTTCCGATCATCCCGGCATCAACGAATACCTCTACGATCCCTGGATCCGCTACAGCCGAAACGGGGGCAAGAGGCATCGGCCCCTTATCGCGTTCGCATCCTGCCAGGCTGTCGGGGGCGACGTGGACAGGGCGCTTTCGGCTGCCGCTGCGATCGAGCATTTCCATTCGGCAGCGCTTGTGCATGACGATATCGCCGACGAAGGCGAGCTGCGCCGCGGCGAGCCCTGCCTGCACCATTCCCTGGGCTTGGGCCTTGCCATCAACGTGGGCGATCTGGGCCTTTCCTGCATGGTCGAGGAAACGGTTCTGGAAGACGGGCTGCTCGATGATGCGACCAAAGTGCGCATTCTGAAGGAGCTCGCCCGCATGACGCGCGCCACCATCGAAGGCCAGGCACTCGATATCGGCTGGGCGCGCGATGAGCGCTACGATATCGGGGTGGAAGACTACCTGACCATGGCGACCCGCAAGACCGCGCAGTATTCCGCAGCGGTCCCCCTGGTGGTAGGGGCGATTGCGGGCGGCGCCGGCGATGGGGAAGTCGAGGCGCTGCGCAGCTTCGGCCTCGCTGCCGGGCTTGCCTTCCAGATCCAGGACGACCTGCTCAACCTGCTGGGTGAAAAGGGCGCGAAGAAGAAGGATTTCCGCAGCGACATCACCGAGGGGAAACGCACCCTCGTTGTCGTCCATGCGCTGCAGCATTCTTCTCGCCGCGACCGTTTGGTCGAAATCCTCTCCGGCAAGGAAAAGGATGCCGCCGTCTTGCAGGAGGCCGTGGATATCATGACCGAATCGGGCAGCATCGATTTCGCCTTGGAATATGCAAAGGGGATCGTCGATCGCGCCAAAGGGGAATTGATTGCCTCGATTGCCCCCTCGCAGCCCCGCGATCTGCTCCTTTCCATGGCCGATTGGTCGGTCAGCAGATTGATATAACAACGTCCGCCTTTTCCGAAGCGGGCTCCTTTCACGTGTTTGCATTATTTCCCTGGCGATCCAGGTAGAAGGGTATAAGACCAATGGAACTCATCCAGAAAAACGATACCGGTGCCGCGGTCGAAGATGTCCAAGGGAAGCTCGCCGAATTGGGCTTCCTGAATCCCTCCCAGGTGAATGGCGTTTTCGACGAGGACACCGAAGAGGCCCTGCTCGCTTTCTGCAGAAGCTCCGGTATCCCGGAGAGCAGGCAGGTGGGCGACAGGCTGTGGGCGGCGCTCATCGATGCGACCTTCCGCTTGGGGGATCGCACCTTGTATCTGCGCATGCCCCATTTCCACGGAAACGATGTCTTGCAGCTCCAGAATGCCCTGGGGGCCCTGGGCTTCCCCTGCGGCGGTGCCGACGGTATTTTCGGGGCCCATACCGAAGATGCGTTGCGTAAATTCCAGATGAACATGGGTTTGCCCACCGATGGCATCGTGGGTGCGGCGACCTTCCGCGCCATCAACAACCTGCATCATTCCTGGCAGGGGAAAAGCGAACCGCACGTCGCCTCCCATCTGGGCTTCGCGCGTGCGGCGGATGTGCTCGAGAACAACGCGCTCTGCCTGTTCGGAACCGACGAATTCGCCAGGTCCGTTGCAACCCGCATGTCCAACCTGTCCCTCGCCACCAATCCCGCTTCCAGGATCATCAGTGCCGATTCCCTGTTGGTCGCGCCCGATGACGATATGCTGCTCGTGCACATCGTGGTCGATCGGCAGCAGGCATTCGAGAATGTTCCCTTCGTCACCTTCGACGACGAGGAAACCCTGAGCCTGCGACTGAAAAGCGCGATCGGCGCAGCCAACGCGGTTCCCCCGCGCATATCCATCTGCCTTCCCGGCACCCAGTGGGAGGATGCGGGCGAAAGCCGCTCCGCCCAGCATTTCGCAATCACCTTGCTCGACGCGCTCTGCGTCGCTCTTTCAGAATAGTCCCTTCCGAAAGGTTGCCATGGAAACTTCCGCAATCATCCTTGCTGCCGGATCCGGCACGCGCATGAAGTCCGCAAAGCCCAAGGTCGCCCACGAGCTTCTGGGAAAGCCCCTGGTTCGCTGGGTGGTCGATGCCGCCCGCGAGGCGGGTGTGGGCACCGTCATCAGCGTCTTGGGGCACGGCATCGATGTGGTCCGTCCGCTGGTGGAGCATGACACCCAGGTCGTGGTGCAGCAGCAGCGCAACGGCACCGCCGATGCGGTTAACAGCGCTCGCGAGGCTTGCGAGGGCATGACCGGGTCCTTGCTCGTGCTGTCCGGTGACTGCCCGCTCATCAGGCCCGAGACCATCGCCGGTTTGGCGAGGGCGCGCGAGGAAGCCGACGCCGCGGTAGCCGTCCTCACCATGGAGGCCGAAAACCCCTTCGGCTACGGCCGCATCATCCGCGATGCCCAAGGCCAGGTGGAGTGCATCGTCGAGCAGAAGGACTGCACTCCCGAGCAGGCTGCGGTGACCGAATGCAACTCGGGCTTCTACTGTTTCGACGCGCAGTATCTCTTCGACGCCTTGAATCGCGTTTCCAACGAGAACGCCCAGGGGGAGTTCTACCTGACCGACGTGATCGGCATCGCCCGTGCGGACGGTCGTTCTGTGGTGGCGCTTTGCGCCGAAGATCCCGAAGAATGCCTGGGCATCAATACCCGCCTGCAGCTTTCCGTTGCAGCCAAGGTGATGCAGCGCCGTATGAATACCGCATTCATGCTGGCGGGCGTGACCATGCTCGATCCCGAAACCGTCTGGATCGGCCCCGGCGTGACCATCGAGCAGGATGTCGAGCTCCTTCCGCAGACCATGCTCATGGGCAAGACCAGCGTTGCCTCCGGTTCCGTCATCGGTCCCAACACGCGATTGACCGACACCGTGGTCGGCCATGATTGCGTGCTCGATGAGACCGTTGCCGTCGAGGCGGTTATCGAGGACGGCTGCCATTGCGGCCCCCGTGCCTACCTGCGTCCCCAGACGCGCCTTTGCGAAGGTGCCAAGGCGGGCACCCATGTGGAAATCAAGAAGAGCACCATCGGCAAGGGGTCGAAGGTACCCCATCTCAGCTATATCGGCGATACCACCATGGGCGACGGCGTGAACATCGGCGCCGGTTCGATCACCTGCAACTACGATGGCCAGAACAAGTGGCCCACCGTGATCGGCGACAACACCTTCATCGGAAGCGACACCATGATGGTCGCCCCCGTCACCATCGGCGATGACGCCCTGGTGGGAGCGGGATCGGTTATCACTGCCGATGTTCCCGATGGGGCGCTCGCCCTGGGCCGTGCCCGCCAGATCATCAAGACGCAGCACAAATAGGAGTGCAGAGCGCGCAGGAGCGAAGAAAAAAGCCGGTTCGAAAAGAATCGGCGGAGTCCACGCGCTACAATATCCCAAGCAAGGAAAGCACCTCGATGTTAGGGGAGACATGATCAGCAACGAAATGAAGAAGACCCTGGCCGTCTTTTCCGGCTCCTGCAATCCCGAGCTGGCGGAGCAGGTTGCGGACTGCCTGGGCATTTCCCTGGGCAAGGTCCGTTTGGAGAAGTTCGCCAATGGTGAAATCTATGCGCGTTATCTGGAAAGCGTGCGCGGCGCAGACGTCTTCCTGATCCAGTCCGTGGCCGGCGAGCATGTCAACGATGCCCTCATGGAGCTGCTCATCATGGCAGATGCCGCGAAGCGCGCATCCGCCCGCACCATCACCGCGGTCGTCACCCATTACGGCTATTCCCGCCAGGACCGCAAGGCCGCTGCGCGCGAGCCCATCACCGCGAAGCTGGTTGCCGATCTGATGTCCGTCTCCGGCGTAGGCCGAATCATCACCATCGACCTGCATCAGGGCCAGATCCAGGGCTTCTTCGACATTCCCGTCAATCATCTGACCGCCCTGAATATCATGGCGGAATACTTCAAGGCCAAGAATTTCGACCCCGAGAAGCTGTGCGTCGTCAGCCCCGACCTGGGCCGTGCGAAGGCGGCGAAGAAGCTCGCCGACATTATGGGCGCCGACCTGGCTATCATGCATAAGGGCCGCCCCAAGCACAACCAGGCGGTTATCACCGCGCTGATCGGCGATGTCGAAGGCAAGATCTGCATCCTGAACGACGACATGATCGACACTGCGGGCTCTATCGTGGCAGCCGTGTCCACCCTGAAGGCGCGCGGTGCGGATAAGGTATATGTCTGCGCAACCCATCCCGTCTTCTCCGGTCCTGCATACGAGCGCCTGGAGAATGCGGACATCGAAGAGGTCGTGGTCTGCAACACCATCCCGGTGCCCGAAGAGCATCGTAATGGCAAGATCAAGGTCGTGTCCGTGGCGCCTTTGTTTGCGCGCGCTATCGATGCGGTTTATTCCAACGGCTCCATCTCCGAGCTGTTCGATCCCGATTTCGCCCTGTAGGACGCTTTCGATCGTATTGTTTTCGGCGGATCCGGTTACGTGCCGGGTCCGCCTTCGTATGGTATCTGATAGGAGGCCCAATGGCGCTCTATCTCATCGTGGGGCTGGGAAACCCCGGAGAAGAATACGAGCATACCCGCCACAATGCCGGTTTCGACGCAATCGATTTGCTCGCCGAAGAAGCGGGGGTGCGGTATTGGAAGACGGAATGCGGAGCCCTGACGGGAAAGGGCGTCCTTGCCGGCGATGATGTGGTGTTGGCAAAGCCCCAGAGTTTCGTGAACCTATCGGGCGGACCGGTGAAGCAGCTCTGCAATGCTTACGGCGTCAAGCCCGATCACCTGATCGTGATCCACGACGATCTGGATATCCTGCCGGGTGGCATCCGCGTGAAGTTCGGAGGCGGCCACGCCGGGCACAACGGCCTGCGCTCCATCTGCGACAAGCTGGGAACGCGCGACTGGTTCCGTGTGCGCTGCGGCATCGGCCGTCCCCCTGGACGCATGCCCGTTGCCGACTTCGTCCTGAAGCGCCCTCGTGGGGAGGAATTGGAAGATTTCCGCTACTCCTGCGACAGGGCGGCATCGGCCGTGCCCTTCTTGATGGAAAACGGCCTGGAGAAGACCCAGGCGCGCTTCAACTGAGCGCATCGGGTAGCTGCTTGCAGGGGCTGGACTCCCCAGATTGCGGGAATTACCCTTAAATGAATAGGAAAATCACGTAAACGCACCCGCCGAGGTGCGTTTTCGGTACAGGGGAACCCGGTTGCGCGTCCGCGTTGCGCCTGCAGCTGGGATTTGTGAGAAAATAAGCGGCGAGAAAACGCACAATGGAATAGGTCACGACATGTCTGCACGCTTTAACATCCTGCCGGCCGACGATCAGGCCGTTTCTGCATTGCAAACCAGTCTCGGCTTGCCCAGGTTCATCGCAACCACTTTGGTGGCACGCGGGGTATGCACTCCCCAGGCCGCCCGTGAATTCCTGAACCCTTCCCTCGACCGCGATTGGGGCAATCCGTATGACATCCCCGGAATGGACGGGGTGGTCGAAGGCCTGGAAGGCGCCATACGGGCCGGAAGGCGCATCGTCGTGTTCGGCGATTTCGATCTGGACGGCATCTCGGCGACTGCGGTGATGACCCGCGGGCTGCGCATGCTCGGCGCCGATGCCGTCCCATTCATCCCCCGCAGGTCGGACGAAGGCTACGGCATCACCGAAGCGGCGATAGAGCGCGTGATGGGGGAATCCCCCGATGTGCTGGTGACCGTCGACTGCGGTATCGCATGCCGCGACGAGGTGCGGATCCTGCAGCGTCGCGGGGTGGAGGTGTTCATCACCGACCACCACGAGCCTGCCGATCTGGTGCCGGTCGATGTCCCCGTCTGCGACCCGAAGCTCGCCCCCGAATCACCGCAGTCCATCCTTGCGGGCGTCGGCGTGGCATTGAAGGTCATCCAGGCGCTCGGCGCCCGTTTCGGGCAGCCCCATCTCTGGCGCGAATACACCGACCTTGCAGCCCTGGGCACCATTGCCGACCTCATGCCCATGAAGGGCGACAACCGTGCGCTCGTCGCAGACGGCGTCGCGCGCATGAACGAGGCGCCCAGGCCCTGCATCGCGGCGCTTCTGGGCTGCGCAGGCGTTTTGGACAAGCCCGTTGCCGCGGTATCGCTTTCCTTCAGCATCATCCCGCGCCTCAATGCCGCGGGCCGCATGGGCGATGCCCAGGTATCCTTGGACCTGTTGCTTTCCGATGATTTCGGGGAAGCGGCCGATAAGGCGGAGGAACTGGAGGGTATCAACGACCGCAGGCGCGCCATCGAGGCCGAATTGGTGGAGATCGCGATGGAGCAGGCGGTTGAAACCTACACGGGCCAGCGGGCTCTGGTGGTTTCCGGCGATGGCTGGCACGAGGGCGTGAAGGGTATCGTCGCAAGCCGGCTGGTGCGTACGTACGGCGTGCCTGTCATCCTGTTCACCATCGACGAAGACGGGCAGGCAAGGGGTTCGGGGCGCAGCGTGGGCCACGTCAACCTGTTCAAGGCGGTCGAGAGCTGCTCCGATATCCTTACCCGTTTCGGTGGGCATGAGGCTGCGGTGGGCGTGACCCTGCCCGCCGACCGACTGGCGGAATTCCAAGACCGCCTTTGCGAATATATGGACAGCCTGCCCGAAGAGAACTTCCATCCGCGCATCGCAATCGACAGCTGCGTCGACTTGTCCGAGTTGACCTTGGAAAACGTCGCCCTTCTGGACTCGCTGGCCCCCTTCGGCCAGGAAAACAGGCAACCTTGCTTCCTTGCGCGCGACGTGCTGCTCACGAAGGCCCGTGCGGTGGGTGCGGAAAAGAACCACTTCTCGTGCATGCTCACCGACGGCGTCAATTCGGTTGCGGGAATCATGTTCCACGCTTCGGATATCGACATGCTCATGCGCTGCGACAGCGTGGTCAATGCGGCATTCGAAGTGCAGATCGACGAATGGCGCGGGAGGAAGAGCGTCAAGGCTATGATCGATTCTCTGGCTCCGGTGAAGATGTGCGGGGCCCTGGAGGCCTGCCTCGACCTGGATCGCGATTCCTTCGTGGCGGATCTGTATGCCTGCGGGGATTCCGTTGCGGCGCGCGAAGCGGGAAGCTTGGATTCGGGGGACGGGGAATCCGCCCACGAACTCGAGCAGGCAAGGGATGCATGGGAGGCGCGTATCGCCGAAAACCCCGGTTCCCTGCGTAAGCAGATCGTGCGCGCCCTGATCGGCGATGGGCAGCTGTTCAGGTCCCAGCGCCAGGTGCTCGATGCCTTGGGCAGGGGCGATTCCGTTCTGACCATCATGGCGACGGGAAGGGGCAAGTCGCTCACCTTCCAGACCTTCGCCGCGATGCAGGCGCTTTCCCGCCATCAGGCGAGCCTTCTGGTGTATCCGCTGCGCGCCCTCATTGCCGACCAGGCATTCCATATCACGCGCAGCCTGAGCAGGTTCGGGGTCACGGCGGAGGTCCTGACGGGCGAATCCTCTCCCGACGAGCGCTGCCGCATCTTCGAGGGTCTGAGCCGTGGCGGGGTGGACATCGTGCTCACCACGCCCGAGTTCTTGGATATCCATGCGGAACAGTTCGCGAGCAGCGGGCGCATCGGCTTCCTCGTATGCGATGAGGCGCATCATATCGGACTTGCCAAAGCAGGCAACAGGCCATCCTATGCGCGCATGGGGGAAGTGAAGCAGCGCCTGGGCAATCCTGCGGTATTGGCCCTGACTGCCACGGCGAATTCCGACATCGCCCGCGATATCCAGGAATCCCTCGGGATCAAGCGGCGCATCTTCGATGAGAGCCGCCGTCCCAACTTGAAGGTGGAAGACCGCCGCGGGATAAAGCGCAGGGAAAACTACCTCGCCAACCTGATCGCGTCGGGGGAAAAGACGGTCGTCTATGTTAATTCCCGCCAGCAGTCGGTGTCCCTGGCGCGGCAGCTGCGTAAAATGGTCCCCCAGATGGCGCCCTTCGTCGGTTTCTACAATGCGGGGCTTTCCCGTGACGAGCGCAAGCGGGTCGAGGAGATGTTCAGGGACGGCGACCTGCATGTGCTGGTTTCCACGTCCGCCTTCGGCGAGGGGGTGAACATCCCCGACATCCGCCATGTGGTCCTGTACCATATGCCGTTCAACGAAATCGAATTCAACCAGATGAGCGGCAGGGCAGGCAGGGATGGCGAGGAGGCCGTGGTCCATTTCCTGTTCGGTCAGGACGACGCGTGCATCAACGAGCGCCTGCTGCTCGAATCCACGCCCGACCGCGACCATATGGCATGCGTATACCGCCAGCTCCGCACCATGCAGAGGGAGGCGGGACCGCGTCCGTTCGATGCGACGATTGCTGACATCGTTGCCGCCATCAACGATAATGGGGGCAGCCAGCAAACCGCTCCTGCCAGCGTGGCCTGCGCGATCTCCGTTTTCCGCGAGCTCGGCCTGGTCGAGACGGGTGCGGTTGGGGATGATGCGCGCCTGCGCTCCATACGCGTGGTCGATACCTGCCGGAAGGTGGAGCTTACCGATAGCGTGCGCTATAGAGAAGGGCTTGACGAGATGGAGATCTTCCACTCGTTCTGCCAGTGGGTGCTTGCCAGCACCCAGGATGAGCTGCGCGACAGGATCATCGCGCCCATCCTGCCAGAGGAACTTTAGGACTGAATGACAATGGCTGAAGAAACGAAATACCAAGCGGTGGAAACCGCGGAGGTGATGCTCGGAGAGGGCATGAATTCCGCGGCGAAGAACGGTTGCTCCGAAGAGATGCTCGGAACCGCGCATTCCGCCGAATACAGCTTCACTTCGTCGGCGGCGGGCGCCGATCCCGCGAAGGTCACCAAATGCCAGTCTCCCGAAGAGCGCTTCGAGCGTCTGAGGGAGCTTGCATCCGAATACTTGGAGGAAAAGGACCTCGACTTCTTGGAGAGGGCCTTCAACTACGCCAACGAAGCCCACAAGGGCCAGTGCCGCAAGAGCGGCGAACCCTATATCACGCATCCCATCGAGGTCGCCATCATCCTGACCGACCTGCACATGGATGTGGAAACCCTGACTGCCGCCATCCTGCATGATACCGTTGAAGATACCGATGCCACCTTCGAAGAGGTTGCGAAGGTGTTCAACGAATCCGTCGCGCAGTTGGTAGAGGGCGTCACGAAGATCACCAGGATCGAAGTCGAGACCCTGACCGATCAGCAGGCCCAGACCATCCGCAAGATGCTCGTCGCCATGAACAAGGACATCCGAGTCATCGTCATCAAGCTTGCCGACCGCCTTCACAACATGCGAACCCTGTCTGCCCTGCGCGAGGACCGCCGTATCTTCAAGTCGCGTGAGACTTTGGAAATCTATGCGCCCATCGCGCATCGCCTGGGTATCAATTCCATGAAGTGGGAGCTCGAGGACCTTGCCTTCTTCTACTTGGAGCCCGTCAAGTTCAAGCAGGTTTCCCGCCTGGTCGCCGAAAGCCGCCAGGAACGAGAGAAGTACCTCGCCTGCGTCATGAAAGAGCTCCAGGAGGAAATGGACTATCTGGGTATCGAATGCCAGATGATGGGCAGGCCCAAGCATCTGTATTCCATCTACCAGAAGATGGTCACCGGCGGTAAGGACTTCTCGGAAATCTACGACCTCATCGCCGTCCGCATCATCGTGAACTCGATCAACGAATGCTATTCGGCCCTCGGTGCGGTCCATTACCTGTGGCATCCCATGCCCGGGCGCTTCAAGGACTACATCGCGATGCCCAAGTACAACATGTACCAGAGCCTGCATACCACCGTTATCGGTCCTGCTGCAAGGCCCTTGGAAGTGCAGATCCGTACCGAGGAGATGCACGAGATGAGCGAATACGGCGTTGCCGCCCACTGGAGGTACAAGGAAGGCGGCGGCGGGAAGAAGGATGCCGCCTTCGACCAGACCCTGGCATGGCTGCGCCAGATGGTCGACTGGCAGGACGAGACCCGCGACTCCCGCGAGTTCTTGAAGACCCTCAAGGTCGATCTTGCGGATTCCGAGGTGTACGTGTTCACCCCGAAGGGCGAGGTCGTCAGCCTGAGGGCGGGGTCCACTCCCGTCGACTTCGCCTATGCCATCCACACCGAAGTGGGCAACCATTGCGTGGGCGCCAAGGTGAACGCCGCGATTGTCCCCCTGTCCTACGAGCTCAAGATGGGCGACCGCGTGGAAATCCTGACCCAGAAGAGCGCGGCTCCCAACCGCAACTGGATCACGATGGTGAAAACGCCCAGCGCGCGAAGCAAGATCCGCTCGTATTTCAGCAAGGCATCGCGTTCGGATGATTTGCAGCTCGGCCACGATAAGCTGGTGCGCGAGATGCGCAAGAACGGCATGGGCATCAACAATGCTCCCGGCCAGCGCGCCCTGCGCGAAGTCGCCGAGCATCTGGGCTTCAAGGACGTCGACGAGATGCTCATCGGCATCGGTTGCGATCGCGAGAGCGTCCAGCATGTTGCGAACCGCATGATCAAGCTCATGGTCGACCGTGAGGCGGAGGCGGAAGCGGAAGCCCAGCGCAGCTACAGCATGGGCATCAATACGGGCAGGGCTATCCCCTTGCTCACCAACGTGAAGCATCCCAGCAAGAGGGAGACCCATTCCAGCAGCGGTATCGTGGTCAAGGGCGTGGAAGGCGTTCTCGTGCGCTTGGCGAATTGCTGCAATCCCGTTCCCGGCGATGACATCATGGGATTCGTCACCCGCGGCCGCGGCGTTTCCGTGCACAGGAGCGACTGCCCCAACGCGCAATCCCTCCAGTCTCAGAAAGAGCGCATCATCGATGTATCCTGGGATGCCAACCCCAAGGGCGATACCACGTACAAGGCGGAAGTGGTCATCGAGGCCGTCGACCGCATGAACCTGCTTCGCGATGTCATCGCGGTGCTTTCCGAAGAGGGGGCCAATGTGCTCTCGTCCTCTTCACGCGTGTCTCCCCGCGACAATATGGCGGTGTTCAGGTTCCTCTTCCAGGTGAGCGACGTCGGGGCTATCAACAGCATCATCAGGAAGGCCGCGGCGGTCCATGGAGTCTTCGATGTCCACAGGACCATGCCGGGTGAAGATCCTGCCGCGGATGCGCGTAAGGCGATGAAGAAGGGAAGCATCAAGTGAGTGCGATGGTGAATAAGGTGACGACCGGCTGCGCCCCGGTGGAGTACGTGGTTGTCGGCATGTTGGAGAATAACGTCTACTTCATCGAGGACGGCGAAGGCGGCGTCATCGTGTGCGACCCCAGCGACCAGGTGGAAACGCTCCTTTCGGTGGCGGGGGACAGGAAGGTCTCCGCGATCTTCGTCACCCATAGGCACTTCGACCACGTCGGCGCCCTTGCCGCACTGAAGGAGGCGACGGGCGCACCCGTATATTGCGGTGCGATCGATGCGCCCGGTGTCGAAGGGCCTGAAGCCGGATCCCACGGCGTGGTGGTGGATTCCTGCAAGGTCGACTATCCCGTGGAAGACGGGCAGGCCATCACGGTGGGTAAGACCACCTGGAAGGTGATCCATACCCCCGGCCACACCAAGGGCGGCGTCTGCTATTACCTCGACCCGGCGGATTGCGCCATCGAATGCGAGGGGCCGCGCTATCCGCTGCTCCTTTCCGGCGATACCCTGTTCCATCAGAGTACCGGGCGCACGGATTTCGAGGGCGGCAGCGAGCAGGATATGCTCTACTCGATGAACCGTTTGGGCGAGCTTTCCGACGAAACCCTGGTGTTTCCCGGCCATTCTTCGCTGACTACCATCGGAAGGAACAGGTTCTGGGTAATCGAGGCGTACGCCCGTTTCATCGGGATGGAGCAATAGCTCCAGGCGATTCTGCCTGGTACTGCTGTAAGGGAATCTTTACACTTGGGGCGAAGGGCTGCGGTAAAATCATTGGCTAGCGCCGTTGTCCCAGATGCTGTTAGGAGCGCATATGGCACGCAAGAAGAAGTATGACTACTTCAAGACCTTCGAAGAGCAGGCGAAGACCGTCATCGAAGAGGCGGAACTGCTCGTCGAGGTTATCGAGAACTTTTCCTCCGCAGACGACATCAAGGCCGTGCTGCCGAAGGCCCATGAAATCGAAAATCGAGGCGACCAGCTGAATCACGAGAATTACAATGCGGTTGCCGTGGACTTCGTGACTCCCATCGATCGCGAGGACCTGATCGATATCTCCAGTTCTCTCGACAGCATTATCGACCAGATGGAAGAAACCATCATGGAGTTCTACATGCTGCACATCCATAGCATGCACGAAAGCTGCCTGGAATTCGCCCGTTATGTGCTCGAGGCGTCCCGTGCCCTGCTTATCGCCGTCCAGGATTTCCAGAATTACAAGAAGTCCGCAACTTTCCGCGGTGCTATCGCGAAGGTGAACGATTGCGAAGAAGCGGCAGACGAGGCGTATCTGCGCATCATGCACAAGATGTACAGTGCCGATAATCCCGACCCCATCTACGTGCTGGTGTGGACGCGCATCTTCGATCAGCTGGAAGAATGCTGCGACGGTTGCGAGCATGTGGCAGACGCCCTGGAAACCGTCATGTTGAAGGATTCCTAGGCCGAAAGGCTGCTTCGGGTTGCATTACGGCATAACTTGCACACATGCGGGCCGGCGGGTTCATCCTGCCGGCCCGTTTTCGCGTCTGAAGGAGGATTACTTGCGTACTCGGCGATTTCATGGGCTTATGGTTGCCGGCGGTAGGCCATGCCCAAAGAGGGCTCCGGCGTGCGGCAATCTGCAGTAGTGCGCCGTTTTCCGCGTCAGAGCCTGTGCTTATGGCGCGTCTTGTCGCGTCCTCGGGTGGAATGGCGGTTCTTCTTCACGCTCTTGCGCGCGTGGGCGGCAAGCGAGGAGATGTCTGCAGGTCCCAGGTCGGCCAGCTTGTCCTTGCCTTTCAGGGCGCGGACGGGTTTGGCGAGCGCATCTGCCATGGGGATGGTCAGGTCGCGTGCGGGCTTGGTGCGCCAGCCGAATTCAAGCGACGCGATCCTGATTCCGATGCCCAAAAGCACGCAGATCAGCGCCGACCAGTGGTCCAGGATATGGTAGGTGCGCATGATGGCGTAGGCGCTCGCGCTGATAGCCGCGGCGGATGCATAGAGGGATCCGGGGGTGAATGCCACGATGTGGTGGTTGAGTGCGACGTCGCGAACGATACCGCCTCCGACTGCGGTGAGCATTCCCAGCAGGATGGCAGGGACGATGCCCAATCCGGCGGCGATTGCCTTGCCTGCGCCGATGACTGCCCAAAGGCCGCATTGGATGATGTCCATGATCTCGATAAGGGGGTCGGCCAGTTTGACGAGCCTTCCGAAATAGAAGACCACCACGGCGCAGATCACGCAGGCGATGATGAGCTCGGGCCTTTGGAAGGCGTAGATGCCGTAGTCCTGCAACAGCACATCGCGCATGACTCCGCCGAACAGGCCGATGATGATCGCCATCATGATGGTGCCGAGGATGTCGTATTTCTCGCGCGTTGCAGCGAGTGCGCCGGTCATGGCGCTGGTAACGGTTGCGGTCAATTCGAACCAGAACGGAATGGCGAGTCCGGTATCTAGCATCCTGCACCTCCTTGGGTCTCGGCGTCTTTCGCGATGGGTTTCCTTGGGCAAGCGATTCTGAATCCCCCGGGCCTTTCTGGGAAGGGCAGTCAAGGGAACTCCATGTTTGCATCAGATGTCGTTCATCCTACAGGGGCGACTGGTTGCGTTTTATGCGCATGTGGTTAATTGAGGGTAAAATCAGCGCTTGCGATAGAAGCGGCTGGTATCATTGGGAAGGCTGTGGGGCCGCCGTGTCCTATGGAACAGAAAACGACCGAAGAAAAGGAACCCGATGGCATTAATCGTAGCAAAGTTCGGCGGAACCTCCGTTGCGTCCCCCGAACGTATCCAGATGGTTGCCAAGCGCCTGATCTCCATCAAGCAGCAGGGCAACGACGTGGTGGCCGTAGTTTCGGCAATGGGCAAGACCACCGACGAACTGGTCGGTTTGGCCGCTGCGCTGAGCAAGAACCCTCCCGCCCGCGAAATGGATAGGCTGCTCTCCACGGGCGAACAGGTTTCCATGACCCTGCTCGCCATGGCGATCGAGGCAAGGGGATACCGTGCGATGAGCTTCACCGGCCGCCAGGCAGGTATCAAGACCAGCACCGAGCACAAGAAGGCCAAGATCCAGCTCGTGCATGCCGATCGCATCCAGACCGCTATCGAAGAGGGTTACATCCCTGTCGTTGCCGGCTTCCAGGGAATCGACGAAAAGGGCGATATCACCACCTTGGGCCGTGGCGGTTCCGACACCACCGCCGTCGCCGTCGCCTACGGCATCGGCGCGGATGTGTGCGAGATCTATTCCGATGTCGACGGCGTATATAGCGCCGATCCCCGTCTGGTTCCCCGCGCACGCAAGCTCGACGTCATCAGCTACGACGATATGCTGGAGCTGTCCAGCGCAGGCGCCGGCGTCCTGCAGGCGCGTGCCGTCGAATTGGCCCGTAAGTACAATGTTGTCATCCATTCCCGCTCTGCATTCTCCGACGCACCGGGCACACTGATCAAGGAGGACGATCCTTCCATGGAAAAGGCAGTTATTTCCGGCATCGCTCACGACACCTCGGAAGTGAAGATCACCATCCGCGATGCTCCGGACGAGTCCGGTATCGCGTCCAAGATCTTCAGCGCGCTTGCCGGCAATAAGGTCAACCTGGACATGATCATCCAGAACGTGTCCGAAGAAGGCAGCACCGACATGACCTTCACCTGCCCCGAGTCCGATTTGGACAAGGCGCGTGAAGTCGTCGAGAACGTCATTCCCGTCATCCGCGCCCGCGACTACGTGGTCGACGAGAATATCGCGAAGGTGTCCCTGGTTGGCACCGGCATGAAGTCCAGCCCCGGCGTTGCCGCACGCGCGTTCACCGCGCTCGCCGAGGCCGATGTGAACATCATCCTGATCTCCACCAGCCCCATCCGCCTGTCCATGGTTGTTGCTGCCGACCAGGTTGAAGTGGCCGTTCGCGCTTTGCATACCGCATTCGGATTGGATTCTGATAGCGTATTTGAAGAAACCATGCTTTCTGCCGAAGAGCTGGAGGCCAAGAAGAAGAAGGGTCGCTAGTCCGCGCGGCTCCGAAAAGGCATTATTCGGGTGGCAGGCGCATCGAGCCTCCACCCGTTTTTTTATGTATACGAACACCTGAAAGGGGAACAACATGGCTTGGACCAAGGAAATGCCCGCAAATCCCGTAGTCGCAATCGCCGGCGCAACCGGTGCCGTCGGCCGCGAGATGCTCAAGTGCCTTGAACAGGTGAACTTCCCCGCCAAGGAAATCCGCTTGCTGGCCTCTGCCCGTTCCGCCGGCCAGACCGTTCCCTTCGCAGGTTGCGGTGACCTGCCCGCCGGTGAGCTGACTGTGCAGGAAATGACCGAGGAAAGCTTCCAGGGCGTCGATATCGCGCTGTTCAGCGCGGGTGCCGGCGTGTCCAAGAAGTTCCGCCAGGCGGTTGTGGATGCTGGTGCCGTGATGATCGACAACTCCAGCGCATTCCGCATGGATAAGGACGTCCCCCTGATCGTGCCCGAGGTCAATGCCGAAGACGTTGCCTGGCACAATGGCGTTATCGCCAATCCCAACTGCACGACCATCCAGATGGTCGTCGCTCTGGAGCCCCTGCGTGCCCTGGGCCATATCGACCGCATTATCGTGAGCAGCTACCAGTCTGCAAGCGGCGCGGGCGCAAAGGGCATGGCAGAACTGGAAGACCAGGCGGGCAAGGTCCTTGCCGGCGAGGATTTCGAGCCTTCCGCCTTCGCCCATCAGATTGCCTTCAACTGCATCCCCCATATCGACGTCTTCATCGACGGTGATTATCTGAACGACGCCCCCGAAGGCTACACCAAGGAAGAATGGAAGATGGTGGTGGAAACCAAGAAGATCTTCCATGACGATACGGTCCAGGTCGCGCCCACCTGCGTGCGCGTCCCTGTGCTGCGTTGCCATTCCGAGAGCATCAACCTGGAATTCGATCGTCCCGTTTCCATCGAGGCGGTGAAGGAAGCTCTTGCAAACGGCAAGAACGTCGTTCTGGAAGACGATCCCGCGAACAACGTGTACCCCATGCCCGCCCTGCACGCAGGTTCCTTCGACACCTTCGTTGGCCGTGTGCGCCGCGATGCCACCGTGGCAGACGACCGTGGCGTTGCCATGTGGGTGGTTGCCGACCAACTGCTGCGCGGTGCTGCCCTGAACGCGGTGTACATCGCCCAGGCACTGCTGCCCCAGGCTTAGCGCTTCCAAGGTACGCTTGCGGCAAAAAGCTGCCGTTCGCAGATTGAATCGGCGGGGTCTTGCCTAAGGCGTATCGGCCTGATAATATCTAGGTACGTGCTGAGCACCGCTCCTTCGGGAGCGGTGCTTTATGCATTTCTGGGCAGAAAAACGCTCTCCGATCGAACTATCGGGGAGCGTTGCTGTTTCGACCGCGAATGCTTTTCGGTTCGTGCTAGTTTCGGCCGAGCAGCTTATCGATGATGCGTGCGATCAGGCCCTTCTTCTGGGGGGTGCGGACAGGGTCTTGCGGTGCTTGCATTTCCTGGGCTTGCTCGGCCCCGCCGCTGAAAGGCTTGATAGGCACTCCGCCGGCACTGCGTACGCATGCAGGTTCCGGTTCGGGCTCTGCGGGCCAACCGCCGAGCGGGGGGGATGGGTGCGCCGCCTGCGCTGCGCAGGCCGATGTACTCGTTTTCCTTCTTTGCAGACATTTTCTCTCCTTGCTGTTTGGGATGCCGGTAGTTGGACCGGTTCGAGCCGGCCATTCGACGATCGCCGAGGCGGGTCTGCTGCCTGCAATCGTCGGCGGGCATTGTCCGCTTTAGGAGCAGATTCTGCAAGGTTTGTTATCAAGGTCGAACGCCCCCGAATCGGTATTCGGAGGCGTTCGATAAGCTCTTTTAATAGCAGCTGTTCAGCTATTGCCGTTTGCTTTATTTGTTGCGTCCGAACAGGCGGGCGAAGAAACCCTTCTTCGTTGCGGGCTTGGCGTCAGCGGATGCGCTGTGCTTAGGTGCGCCTGGCGTTGCCTTGGGTGTTTCAACGGGTGCAGGCTCGGCGGCAGGTGCGGGCTCGGGTGCGGGTTCTGCAACCGTGACAGGCTGGGTTTCGGCTGCTTCGGGCTCGCTTGCGGGCGTTTCCATTGCAGGATCGTCGGCTTCCTGTCCGGTTTCCTCGATAGGCTGTGTGTTTTCGGGCGCGGGTTCGTCGGCCTGCTTGCCGGAATTTCCGCTATAGGGTGCGATGGGCGCACCGCCGGCGCTGCGTACGCATACGGGCTCGATCGCGATGCGGACAGGTGCTTCCTCGGGTGCTGCTTCGTGCGCTTCATCGGCGGGCTCGCAGGGCGCCTCGTCGGTTCGATCGGCTTCGGGTGCCTGGGGTCCTTCTGCGGGAGCCTCTTCGATGGCTGCAGCTTCATCTACGGATTCCGCTTCCTGAGCAGGCTCGACGCTTGCAGATGCCTGGGTGTCCCGATCCTGCTTGGCCTCAGGGGCGTCTGCCTGTTCGGGTTCCTTTTCTTCGGCGGTTTCCTGGGCTGCGGTGGCGAGGCCGCCCATTTCGGCAAAGGCACGGGCAGCAGCCTTGATGAAGGGTTTCAGGGCTTCGTCGTCGGCGTTGGGCATGTCGTGCTTGAGTGCCTCGCGGAAAACCTCTTCCAGGCTGTTGACCGCATTGCGTTCGCGTGCGGCGGCCTGGCGGTCGGATTTAGCCTGCATGCACAGCTTCTCGTAGGCGCTCTTTTCCTCCATCTCGCTGGCAAGCGCATCTTCGGAGCGCTGCTTGGTGATGGCGATCAGGGCTTCCTGGGCGTCGAAGAGCTTGCCGGCAGCACGGTCTTCCTCGCTTGCGAGTTCGCCCAGCTCGGTGTAGGTTCCGTCAGGCCTCAGCTCGCGCAGTTTCGCGGTGTCCTTCAGGCAGGTATCGATGTATTCCATGATCTTGGCGCGGGGCTCTTCGCCCAGGACGGGCCATGCGATCTCGATGCGCTTGTCCATGTTGCGCGTCATCAGGTCGGCGCTGGACAGGTACAGCTTCATGGTGTCGTGGGAGCCGAAGCCGTAGATGCGGCTGTGCTCAAGCAGCCTGCCGACGATGGAGACCACGCGCACGTTGTCGGTGTAGCCTTCCACGCCCGGCAGGATGCAGCTGATGCCGCGGACCAACAGGGTGGTGGGCACGCCCGCCTGCGATGCCTCGACGATCTTCAGGATGACGTCCTTGTCGGTGATGGAGTTGGTCTTGAAGAACAGCCCGCAGGGCTCGCCCTTCTTCGCAAGCTCGATCTGGCCGTCGATTTCCTCGCAGATGCGCTGCTTGATCTGCAGCGGGGCGACGCACAGCCTGGTGTAGGCGCGCGAGGTGCTTTCCATACCCATGTTGCGGAAGAATTCGGTGGCATCGCGCCCGATCACGGGATCGGTGGTGATGAAGGAGAAGTCGGTGTACAGGCGCGCGGTCTTCTCGTTGTAATTGCCGGTGCCCAGCTGGGTGATGGTCTGGAATCCGTCTTCGGTGCGGCGGATGATGGAGCAGATCTTGCTGTGCACCTTGTAGTCGTGGAAGCCGTAGATGACGTTGCAGCCGGCTTCCTCGAAGCGCTGGGACCAACGGATGTTATTGCTCTCGTCGAAGCGGGCGCGCAGCTCGAACAGCGCGGAGACCTCGATGCCGGCATCGGCGGCGGCGATGAGGGCCTCTGCCAGATGCGACCTGCTTGCCAAGCGGTACAGGGTGATATTGATGGCGACAACGTTGGGGTCTGCGGCGGCTTCGCGCAAAAGCTGCACGAAGGGGTCCATGCTCTCATAGGGGTAGGAGAACAGCAGCTCGCGCTTCTGGACCTGGTCGATGATGCGCTCGTTGCGCTTCGCTTCTGCGGGCCATGCCGGCGCGAAGGGCGTGCTGGTGTGGGCCTGGCGCAATTCGTCGCCTACCAGGCTGGGCAGCGAGAAGGCGTAGCCCATGTTGAAGGGCACGGAGGTGGTGAAGACCTGGTGCGGCTTCAAGTCGGTGCGCGAGAGCAGGAACTTGCTCACCGTTTCGGAGAGCTTCCTGCGGCTTTCCAAGCGCACGGGTGCCAGGCGCGAGCGCTTTTTCAGGATCTTCTTCATGTGCTCGCGATAGTCGTCATCGGCTTCGTCGGCGCCTTCGGTTGCGTCCAGGTCGGCGTTGCGGGTGATGCAGATGATGTTGGAGTGCTTGATGGTGTACATCGAGAAGATCTCCGAGAGGAAGGCCTCCAGGGCGTCTTCGAGCAGGATGTAATTGAATCCCTTGCCAGGGAGCGCGATCAGGCGGTTCGCCTTGCTGGGCAGGGGGATGAGCCCCAGCGTGACGCCTTCGGCGCCCAGCGCCTTGAGCCTCTTGCGCTCTTCCTTTGCACGGCGCTTTTCCGCATCGCTCATCTCCGACTTCTTCTTGAGGTTCTGCTCCTCGAGTCGGACGATGATGAAGATCTCGCCGCTTTCCAAGTGGGGGAAGGGATGGCGTCCGTTGACGATCTGCGGGGTGAGCAGGGGGATCACGTTCGCGCGCAGATGGGTGCGAACGTGCTTGAGCTGCTCTTCGTTGAGCTCGCTGAACTGGAACCTGCGGATGCCGGCCTGCGCCAACTCGCCTTCCAGGTTCTTGTAAATGGATTCTTGGATGGGGTACAGCTCGCGTACGCGCGCATAGATGGCGTCGAGCTGCTCATCGGGGGTCATGAGCGTCTTGGAGTCGAGAAGCTCTTTATTCACCAGGGAAAGGTCGACCAGGCTTCCGACGCGAACCATGAAGAATTCTCGCAGGTTGCTTTCGAAGATGGATACGAACTGGAGCCTTTCCAGCAAGGGAATGGACGGGTCTGCACCCTGATCGAGCACCCTCTTGTTGAATTCGAGCCAGGAAAGCTCGCGATTCTGCATGAAGGGCATGCGTTGCTTGCGTTTCTGCTCCGGATTGGCGTTGTCGGCCATGGTGTGAATCTCCCTCCGTGATGGCTGCCCTCTTCGGTTTGAGGAAGGCGGGACGCGGTTTGGAATAATCTCCTTAACATACTTATATCACAGGTGGTTGGAATGCTTCGTTTTTGCTGTTATCCCTTATCTTGGTTTGCTATTATCTACAGTTTTTCATATGGGACTTTGACACTTGTATTTCTGATAACGATTATCGTTTACCGCAAATTGACACGCGTTTATCCTGGCGGGTATGCTTTTGCCACCATGCAGCCTGGTTGTTCGGGTCCTGCCAATCCAAATGGGCTCGGACTCCTATGTAAGGAGCAATTCCCATGCTTGAGAAAATTGATTTCGATGTCGAGAAGATCACCAAGGAAGAATACAAGCCCGTACGCGACGAGCTTGTGAACCGCCTGGTCGTTCTGCAGCAGGAAGCCCGATCCAAGGGTATCGGTTTGGTGGTGCTGTTCGAGGGCTGGAACGGTGCCGGCCGTGGCGGTCGCATCTCCGATCTGATGTACAATCTCGACGCCCGTGCAACCTCCGTCCATGTGACCCAGAGCGAAGAAACCGCGAATGCCAGGATGTTCCGCGACCGGGGTTACGGCGCCACCGACTTCTATCCCCTCATGAAGGAATTCTGGGATGCGCTCGACATGCGCGGCAACATGACCCTCTATGATCGCGGCTGGTACGACATCGCCGCGAGGGAGGCCTTCTACGCGTATGCCGACAAGCATCCCCTGAAGAAGGGCAAGAGGTCCGATGCGAGCAAGAAGGAACTCGAGGAAATCAAGACGGTTTTCGCAAACTCGATCGAATCCGCCGAACGTTTCGAGCATCAGCTGGTCGAAGACGGCTATGTGGTGGTGAAGTTCTTCCTGCATATCACCAAGGCGGAGCAGGAACGCCGCCTGAAGCGCCTCGCTTCCGACCCCAACACCGCATGGCGCGTCGAGCCCGGTGCCCTGAAGAGGATCAACGACCATGACTTCTACTACGATGTCTTCGACAAGCTGATCGAGCGCACCAACTTCGACTTCGCACAGTGGGTCGTCGTGAATGCCGAAGACCGCCGCCGCGCCAATCTTACCATCGCGCGCACCCTGGTCAACGCACTCGACGAGGCGGTCAACCGTGCAGCCGATCCCGAGGTGGCGGCAGCTGCGGCGAAGGCGGCATCCAATTCCGCCGGTGCATCCGCCCAGGTGGAAGGCGACGAGCGCGTCCGCACCCCCGAGCAGAATGCGGCAATCCGCGAAGCGAACGAAGCGGCGGCGGCATTGCAGCATTCCTTCGCTCCCGCTTCCTCCAAGTTCCCCATCGAGGCGGCCTATCCCACCCTCAAGGGCGTCGACTACCATCTGCGCCTGGATAGGGAAAAGTACAAGGTCATCCTGAAGGAAGAGCAGAAGAGGCTCTACGACCTGGAATTGGAGATGTACCTGCGCCGTATCCCCATGATCTTCATGTTCGAAGGCCAGGATGCCGCGGGCAAGGGCGGCAGCATCAAGCGCATCGCCCAGGCCCTGGACGCGCGCAGCTACACCATCTATCCCAGTCCTGCTCCCACCAAGCCCGAGCTGATGCATCCCCACCTGTGGCGCTACTGGACCCGCCTTCCCAAGGCAGGCCACGTGGGCATCTACGACCGCAGCTGGTATGGCCGCGTGCTCGTGGAAAGGGTCGAGGGATTCGCAAGCCCCAGCACTTGGGCGCGTGCGTATGACGAGATCAACGAGTTCGAGCGCGACCTGGTGGATTGGGGTGCCGTGCTGCTGAAGTTCTGGGTCGAGATCGACCGTGACGAGCAGATGAAGCGCTTCGTCGCCCGCGAGCAGAATCCCGACAAGGTGTGGAAGATCACCGAAGAGGACTGGCGCAACCGCGACAAGTACCCCCAGTACCGCGAGGCCGTGGAGGATATGTTCCGCCTCACCTCCACCGAATACGCCCCCTGGACCATCCTGGAAAGCAACGACAAGCTCTATGCCCGCGTCAAGGCCCTGAAGACCATCAACGCGGCATTGGAGAAGCGCTTGGAGCAGGAAAAGATCTAAGCTGCGATTCGGGACCTTCCGGGATTCCCGAGAACGCGCACCCCGCCTCCCGACACCTGTGCAGAGCGTGCAGGCGTTGGGAGGCGTTTCATCTTCTGGGCATCCGGTTGTGGTAGGGTGGAACGGTTAGCGTTTGCGCGGCAATCGCCGATTGCGAAAGGAGCCGAATGAGGGGAAAGCATGCGTCCGCACCCAAGCCGGACAGGCGCGGAAGGCGCTTGTGGGGCGTGGTGTTCTGGCTTGCGTTGGCAGTCTGCATCGTTGCGGTATCCGTTTTGGGCTTCATCTTCTATTCGTACTGGTCTGCCGAGAAGGGCTATGACGACCTGGCCGGCAAGGCCTTCGACGCCCAGGATGTTTCCGGGACCACGCTCGCCGATATGACGGTCGATTGGGATTACCTGCGCTCCGTGAACGGCGACGTGGTGGCATGGGTGTATGTGCCCGGAACCAATATCAACTACCCCGTGGTGCAGACCGGGGACAACGAAACCTACCTGACCATGGACTTCAACCAGTCCAACGGCTTTTCCGCCCGCTGCGGCAGCATCTTCCTGGATTGCAATAACGATCCGGGCTTTGCGGATGCGAACAACCTGCTCTACGGCCACCATATGAACGACGGCTCCATGTTCGCCGCCATCTCCAAGCAGCTCACCGACGAGGCGCAGTTCAACGCCTGCAGGTACGTGTACGTGCTCACCCCCGACTGCAATTACCAGTGCGAGACCTTCGCCCTGGTCATCACGGACGGGTGGGATGCGCTGGTCGAGACCGAATTCCCCTCCGACGATGAGCGGATCGCCTATATCGCCGACAAGCAGGAGCGCAGTGTGGTGCAGCCTTCGGAAGGCATGCCCGATCCTGCCTCCATCGAGAAGATGATCACGCTTTCCACCTGCGATTACACGAAGGACAACGGACGTGCGGTCCTGTTCTCGCAGGTTGTCTCGACGGCGGTGCCCGGCGGTTCGGGCGGGGCCGCGGTCGATCAGGCGGATATCGATTCGATGCGCGATGCGGGCGAGGCGGTCTAGGACGGCGCGCCCGCATTACCCCGGTTTCGGGCATGCGCCCCTGCGCACTTGTCCCGATGCCCCCAATCCTTCACAATTGGCTTCGCAGATGCGTTGCCTCGAGCATAAGGAGTATCCACATGACAGAACGTAATAACACCGCTGCCAATGCCGCGCCGGAAGAGCAGGTCACGTACGCCCAGGCTGGCGTGGATACTGCCGAGGGCGCCCGTGCCGTGCATGCCATCAAGGACGCCGTGCATTCCACCTACCGCGATGAGGTAGTGGGCGACATCGGCGGGTTCGGCGGCCTGTTCAGCATCGCCGCGGCAAAGGATATGGAAGACCCGCTGCTGGTTTCCGGCACCGACGGCGTGGGAACCAAGCTGCAGGTTGCCAAGATCGCCGGCAAGCATGGCACCGTGGGCGTGGACCTGGTTGCCATGTGCGTAAACGACATCCTGGCATCCGGTGCAGAGCCCCTGTTCTTCCTGGACTACATCGCTATCGGCAAGCTGAAGAGCGAGGCCGTGGCCGAAGTGGTCGCAGGCATCGCCGATGGCTGCCGCCAGGCGGGCTGCGCCCTGATCGGCGGCGAGATGGCCGAGCATCCCGGCGTCATGGATCCCGATGAGTACGACCTGAGCGGCTTCACCGTGGGCATCGTCGACCGCACGAAGATGCTCGACCCCGCGAACGTCTGCGAGGGCGACGTGCTGCTGGGCCTGGCTTCGAGCGGCCTGCATTCCAACGGCTATTCCCTGGCACGCAAGGTATGCACGGAAGGCAAGGACGTGGAAGAGCTGCGCCAGCCCCGCGAATGCCTGGGCGGCCGTTGCGTTCAGGACGCCCTGCTGGAGCCCACCCGCATCTACGTCAAGCCCGTGCTCAAGGCCCTGCGCGAGCATGGCTGCGGCATCCATGCAGTCGCCCATATTACCGGCGGCGGCATCACCGAGAACCTCAACCGCGCCCTTCCCGAAAACCTGGACGCCCAGGTGAACGTGGGCACGTGGGATATGCCTGCGATCATCCCCTTCGTCTGCAATGCCGCCCATCTGACCGAGGCGGAGGCGCTTAAGACCTTCAACATGGGCGTCGGCATGGTGCTGATCGTCAAGCCCGAGGCTGCAGATGCCGTTGCCGCCACCCTGCAGGCGGAAGGCGAGAAGGTCTTCAATATCGGAACCATCATCCCCGGTGCGGGCGAGGTCGTCTACACGAACGAAGATGCCCTGTTCCCCGCGGGCTTTTCCTGCGAATAAGGGAAGGCGGACAGCATGGTACAGGCACTGAACATCGGCGTTCTGCTTTCCGGTTCCGGCACGAACCTGCAGGCCATCATCGACAGGATCGAAGACGGCAGCCTGAACTGCCGCATCGTGAAGGTGATCTCCTCCAGGCCCGATGCGTACGGCTTGAAGCGCGCCGAAGCGGCGGGTATCCCCACACTGGCCTTGAACCGCGACGTATACGCCGATCCTATCGCCGCGGATGAGCTGATCGTCCGCGAGATGCGCGAGGCGGGTGCGGAATACATCGTGATGGCGGGCTATATGCGCATGGTGCGCGATCCTTTGCTCGATGCCTATCCCGACCGGGTCCTCAACCTGCATCCCGCATTGCTCCCTTCCTTCAAGGGCGCCCATGCCATCCAGGATGCCTTCGATGCAGGCGTGAAGGTGACGGGCGTAACCGTGCATTTCGCGAACACGGAATACGACAAGGGCCCCATCGTTGCCCAGAGGGCGGTCGAGGTGCTGGAAGATGACACCCTGGATAGCCTGGAAGAGCGCATCCATGCGACGGAGCATGCGCTCTATCCCGAGGTGCTGGGCCTGCTTGCTGCAGGGGCTGTTACCGTCGGCGAAGACCGCAAGGTCCATATCGCCAGGTAGTTTCGAATCGATTGATCGGAAGGCGGTGGCTTTCGGGCTGCCGCCTTTTTAAGTTTGGACGCCGGTGGGATATGCCGGGCGTGCGGAAGGAGGCTTGCGATGCGCAGGCAGGCGATAGAGGACATCATCGAGGCCTTGAAGCAGGGGGAGGAACCGGTGCTTTCCCAGGAGGATTTCCCCTGCTTTTCCGAAGGGGCGACGCAGGGGAATCCGAATATCTCCCCCGAAAGCGCCGCCCGCATAGCGCGCCAGATGGATGCGCGCGATCTGCCCGTCTTCGAGCGGGCGCTGCAGGCGATCGATCGAAACGAGCAGGCGTGGATCGGTTTCAAGTTCGTCTACGATGCCCAGACCGCCGTGGCAAACGTGGATAACGAAGTGACGAAGAAATACGGGGAACAGGGCAGTGCCGACGGCTTGGATGCGGTCTTCTTCTGCAACGATGCGAAGGAGATCGTCTGCGCCCGCGTGCCCAGTCCCCGCGATGTCTTCCAGATGAAGGACTGCACGCGCGGGCCTTCCATGCACACCGAGCAGTTCGATGGGGTGACCTGGTGCTCGGCTGCGTTGCAGGAAAAGGTGCGCGTCTGGTTGTTGGGGGCAAGCGATGCGGCGGCGGAAGTGGCGGCGCTTGCCGACCATGTGGGCTTCAAAGTGGTTGCGGTCGATTACGATCCCGCATACCTGAATCCCGAACGCTTCCCTTCGGCGCAGCGGGTGCTGTTGGGAAGCTTCGACGAATTGGATGGGATCGCCGCCGATCCGTCCGATTACGTATGCGTGCTCACCCGCGGCCATATGTTCGATCCGGAGGGCTGCCTGTGGGCGGCGCGCAATAACGTGGCTTTTGCGGGGATGATGGGCTGCAAGGGGAAGAACGAAACCGTGCGCGGCATCTGCCTTTCCCGCGGCATGACCGAGGCGCAATGGGACGCCATCAAGCGTCCCATCGGGTTGAAGTTCGGTGCGAAATCCCCTGCGGAGTTGGCAATCGCCATCGTCGCGGAGCTGGTGGATGTGCGCTATCGGCAGCGCTACGACGAGGCTGCGCGCCAGAAGCACGAACTCAGCTTGGGAAGGTAGCCTGCGTGCTGCCGGTTTAGAACACGCTGCCCCCGCCGCTTCCCGTTCCGGTCGGGGCAGCGCCCATGGCTCCCAGCATGCCGCTGATCTGGTCGCCGTAGAGGAACAGGAAGGTGAACTCCACGGCGATTGCGGCGGCAAAGCCGACGCCCGCCCACTTGAGCATCTCGATGCGCACGGTCGCGGGTTGGCGCATACCCAAGATAAACACGATGAAAAGCCCCAGGAATCCGAAGAGGAAGCCCAAGCCCGACCAGATGGCCTTCTGCATGGTGTTGGGTACGAAACGGCCGCCCGTTTCCTCGGGTAAGGGCGGCGGGGCGAAGGGGTCGACTCCGCGCCCGAAGGGGTTCGATTCGTTGTCGAAGGGGTTTTCCTCGTTGAAGCCCTTCGGGGGTTCGGGCGCCCCAGGTGCCGTCTGCCTGCGGGCGGGGGCCTGTGCGTTTTCCGGATTCCGGTATCCTTCGCGGGGCGAGTCCGGGTCGGCAGGCGCCGCCTTCGGCGCGGCATTGCGTGCGGCATTGGGGTAGCGCCTGTTGGGGGAATATTCGCGGGGCGGCTCGCCCATCATGCCGTTTCCGGTGCGGGGGATGCTTCCGCTTCCAGGTCCGGTGCATGCGCCCGGATTGCCGGGGGCGATCAGATAGGCTTTCAAATCGTCGTTGAGCATGCGGATGCGCTCGCCGTCGTCTTCGGCGCTTGTTTTCCAGAATAGGAATCCCATGATGCCCGTTGCGTCGAAATCGAAGCGGTCCATCGCAAGGGGCTGCTTCCATTGGCGGCAGAAGGCGTCGTAGTCCATGGTGGTTCCGGCGGGGGTGCCTGCAGGCGGGTTGAGCACCGACATGCAGTACAGGTCGCTTCCCGCATGGGCGAATGCGGCATCCCAGTC
>SFII01000074.1 GCA_004555335.1 Coriobacteriaceae bacterium
GGTCGCCCGGTGAAGGCGAGGAAGAAGGGCGTGAAGGGAGCGAAGAGCGTTGCTGCCTAGGCTAGCCCCTTGTCACACAAACTACCGAAGCCTCAAATAAAACCCCCTGCGGCTGTGGCGACCGCAGGGGGTTTGTTTTTATCACACGCTTGCGAATACGGCTTGTGGGTAAGATACCGGCGACTCGCCTCTTACCACACCATCAAGCGATCTTCGGGGGTAAGATACATGCCGTCACCGGGCTCGACCCCATAGCATTCGTGGAATTCGGGGATCATCTGCACCGTGGCGTTCGTGCGCAGATGGGCAGGCGGATGAACATCGTTGGTGAGCAGGAATTCGGCGCGCTGCAAGCTGCCCGTGCAACGCCAATCGCGGGCGTAGGCCTCGAACATACGGGCGAAATCGAAGCCGTCGATGCCCCGGGCTATCTGCACCATGCAGGTAAGCCCGCCCAAGTCCGCGACGATCTCCCCCACGCACAGGTCGCCATCGACGTTCATACCGTCAAGCACCTGGATATTGTTCCAGTACCGCGCCGCCTTATCGGTGCGCTTCTTGAATTCCGCCCTGTCTTCTTCGGTCCACCAGCTTTCGCCCAGGTTGCCGTCCTTGTCGTACAGGCTTCCGTTCTTGTCGAAGGCGTGGGTGATCTCATGCCCGATGACCATGCCGATGCCGCCCATGTTCTCCTCGACGGACGCTTGGGGAGAATAGAACACCCCTCCCAAAATTCCCGCCAGGATGTTGATGGAGTTGTCGGTGGGAAGATAGTAGGCATTGACCACGTGGGGCGCCATAAGCCATTCCTCGCGATCGACCGGCTTGTTCACCTTCGCCGCTTCCCGCTGTTCCTCGAACCGGTGGATGGCGACAACCCAATCCACAAGCGAGGCATCCGCAGGCACGTCAAGCTGCGCATAGTCGGGCCAACTTGACGGGTATCCCACCCTCACCGTGAGCGCATCGAGCTTCTCGATGGCTTTCTCGCGGGTCTGCTCGCCCAGCCAGGAAGCAGCGGAAAGGCGCTTGCGGTAGGTTTCCACGACCTGCGCGATCAGAGCCTCCACATCCACCTTGGTTTCAGGGGAAAGATAGCGCTCCACATACAGACGTCCCACAGCCATGCCCAGCAAGCCGTTGACGGTTTCGTAGGCATCGCGCTCGATGGGTTTGGAGCCCTCGCTGCCCATGCGCTCCGAATTCCACTGCTGCCTGCGGTCGTAGGCATCCTGGCCGAGGTAGCCCGCGAATCGGCGGAGCAACCTGATGCACAGGTACTGCTTGATGGCTTCCAGGTTTTCCGGGGCATAGAGCCCGCCCATCGCCTGCAGCCATTCCGGTTCTTCCAGCACGAAGCGGTTCGAACCTGCCAAGCCCACGCTGGCAAGCACGCCCATGATGGGATAGTCCCCCGCCTCGCGCGCCAGCTCGTCGGCGCTCCTGGGGTTGTAGGTGATCTCGCTGAAGTCGTCGCGGGCCTGCGCGGAAACGCCGAAGCAATGGATGGCCATCTTCCTTTCGAATTCGAAGGCCAGATCCACCGCCTCGCGCGCCTCTTCCAACTTGTAGCCCGCCTGGCAGAGCAACCACGCGAAGTAGCTGTCATTTGCCGCCTTCATGCGTTCGCCCTGCGGGGTCATGGCACGGTATTCGTCGGCGTCGGAAAGCGAGAAGGAGTCGCAACCCACATAGACCACGTTGTTGCGGCTATCCTTTTTATCGGCGAAGACCCCGTAGCTTGCAAGGTCGCTCGCATAGCAATGCGCCTTGTCGCACAGGTAGCTGGAAAGCGATTCCATGGAATCGATTGCCTGGATGTCGCGTAAAAAGGGCATCACGCACCCAAAGCCCGCCGCATTGCGCGCGTCCATATCCAGCATGGCACGGTAGAGACCCTTGGCGAGCGCGCCTTCGGGGCCCGCCGCGGGAAGGTCGGGGTCGGCCAGCATATCCTTCACCTGGGCTTCGACTTCGCGCATGCGTTCCCAGAACGACGACTCGCTGCTATTGCCGGGTTCGATGACCGCGTTTTCCAACCATTCCCTGTTCACTGCTGCATGGAAGTCGTCTTGCAGGCGCACGCCTTCATCGGGCAACACGCCCTGCACGTCCACGTTGGTCCACGCCAAGCCGTTCAAAGGCTGATGGTTCTCGTCTTGAAGCACGATGGCGCTCCTTTCTTCCCCCTTCCGGGTGATATTGAGATTTCAAGGCAAGTCTGCCCCATCACCGCACGCGCAATCAAGCATCCGCGCCGCTGCGTTGGGCAAACGTTATCCTGGACAGGAAAAAGGCCCCGGCGGCAGCCTTCAAACGAGCTGCGCATCCGGGGCCCGAAGCAATCGCTTGGTTATGCTAAAGGGTTAGCCTGCCAGGATGGGGGCTGCAACCTGCTTCTTGCGGGAAAGCACGCCGGGCATCCAAACGGCAGCGGAGCTGTCGATGCCGAAGACGCGATCGACCACTTCGTGGTTGCCCTCGACCAGGAAGTAGCTTCCCTCTTCCAGGATGTCGGTGACCATGACCAAGACGAAGTCGTAGCCGTTGGCCTCCATGAGCTGGCGCATATGGGCGCGGGCTTCTTCCTCGCGTGCCATCGCGGCATCGATTTCAACGGTCTCGCGCTGGGCGATCAGCACGGTGGTGTCGCCGACGGCGAATTCCTTGGAGTCTGCACCCACATAGGTTTCGATGGGCAGGTCGGAAACGGCACCGCGGCAGCGGAACAGCTCCTGGCCGAACTCTACATAGTTGCGACCGGTGATGCCGCACAGGAAGTCGATCTGCTCCTTGTCAACGGGAGTAGCGGTGGGGGACTTCATGATGACGGTGTCGGTCAGAATCGCGGAAAGCAGCACATTGGCGATGGATACGGGGATCTCGATGCCTTCCTGGCGCAGCATGGAGGTGACCACGGTTGCGGTGGAACCCCAGGGGCGGCAGTTGAAGAAGATGGGGCCCGCAGTGGTGACGTCGCCGATGCGATGGTGGTCGACGATAGCCACGATTTCCGCCTGCTCCAAGCCATCGACTGCCTGGGACAGCTCGTTGTGGTCGACCAGAATCACTTCCTGGCCTTCTGCCACGGATTCGATCAGCTCGGGCAGGGGCAGGCCATTCTGGTTGAGGTTCCATTCGGTTTCCGGAGGCAGGGGGCCCAGGCGGACGGGCTTGTATTCGCGGGCTTCGCCTTCGGGCTGGCGCTTGGCCATTTCATTCATGTAGAAAGCCAGGCCCACAGCTGCGGAAATGGCATCGTTGTCGGGGTTCTTGTGACCCACGATGATGATGGGTTCTGCCATGTGTTCTCCTTCGTATCGCTTGGGGAGGGCGCAATCGGAGCGCTCCCCTTTTTCGCTATCCTTCGATTTTGACAATCGGCGCGTAGTCTTTCAATAATTTTTTGATGGAACCGCTCTTGGCGAAGTAGATGTGCAAGGTATCGCCGTCCACCTTCTTCACCTTGCCGCGGCCGAAGACCTTGTGGTCGACCGTATCGCCCACGGAAAAGCTGCTGCTCGCTGCCGCCTTCTTGTAGGACTCAGCCGTCGGTGCGCTGCGGCGCTTGGTGCCCGATGCGCTCGACTGGCCGAACACGCGTCCCCTACCCGCTTCGGCGCCGGAACCGGAGATACCGCGACGGCTGCCGCGCTTTTCCCAACCGGTACCGGAAAAGCCGGAGGAACCCAGCCCCGTGGTGTCGCGCAGGTCCAGGGGGATTTCCATGAGAAAACGCGAGACGGGGTTGGCGTTGGTTTGGCCGAACAGGCTGCGGGAATGCGCCGCCGTCAGGTACAGGTGCTTGCGGGCGCGCGTGATGGCAACGTAGGCCAAGCGGCGTTCTTCTTCCACGCCCGCACCGTCGTTCATGGAGATGATATGCGGGAAGATGCTTTCTTCCATGCCCGCGACGAAGACGGTGTCGAATTCCAGGCCCTTCGAGGCATGCACGGTCATGAGCGTCACCGCGGCGCTGTCTTCTACAGCCGAATCCAGGTCGGTACGCAGCGTGACCCACTCGATGAAGTCGGCAAGCGAATTGGCGCTGAGCACGCGTACCGGCGCATCCTGGGCATCGCCCGCAACCGCTTCGGGCGCGATGGCCTGGGCTCCGCCTTCCAAGCCTTCCGCATCGCCCGCGGCAGAGCCCGCCACCGGGGCGGCGAACTGGGCTTCGTCCACGTCGTGGGTTTCGGTGTATTCATCGACAACGCCCAAGAATTCGCGGACGTTCTCGATGCGGCCGCGCGCCTCGTCGGTGCCCGCATTTTCCAGCTCGGTCAGGTATCCGCTGCGGTCGATGATCATTTCCACCACGCGGCGCAGCTCGCCGGTCCAATTGGCGGCGTCGTCGATCAGGTTCACGAATTCGCCGATGGCACGGCGCGTCTGCATCCTGATGCCCTCGTCCGCCATGGAAAGCAGACAACCTTCCACGAAGGTGCAGCCCTGGCTTGCGGCAATACCCTCGATACGCTCGATGGTGGTCTTGCCGATGCCGCGCTTGGGAACGTTGATCACGCGCTTGGCGGCCATGTCGTCCGCTGGATTGACCGCAAGCGTCAGATAGGCCATGACGTGGCGGATTTCCTCGCGATCGAAGAATCGGGTACCGCCGATGATGCGGTAGGGCACGCCTGCACGCAGCAGCATATCTTCGAGCATGCGGGACTGCGCATTGGTGCGGTAGAACACCGCCACCTGGTTGTAGCTGTCGCCCTGGGCGTGGCGCCGTTCGATCTCGCCCGCGATCCAGCGGCCTTCGTCGCGTTCGTCTGCGGCCATGTAGACCTTCACCTTGTCGCCTTCGCCGGCATTGGCGATGAGGCGCTTTTCCTTGCGCTGGGAATTGTTGGCGATCACCGCATTCGCTGCCGCCAGGATGTTGCCGGTCGAACGGTAGTTTCGTTCCAGCTTGACCGTGCAGCAGTCGGGATAGTCCTTCTCGAAATCCAGGATGTTGCGGATATCGGCGCCGCGCCAGCTGTAAATGGACTGGTCGTCGTCGCCTACCACCATGATGTTGCGGTTCTTAGCCGCCAGCAGATTGGTGATGGCGTACTGCGCGCGGTTGGTGTCCTGGTATTCGTCCACCAGAAGATAACGGAAACGCTGCTGGTAGGCCTCCAGAACCTGCGGATGGTTTTTCAGCAGCAGGTAGGCATAGACCAGAAGATCGTCGAAGTCGAAGGCATTCGCCTGCTTCAGGCGCTCCTGGAGGCGCTTGTACACGCGTGCCGCCACCTTGGCGATAGGATCGTTCGCCTCGTCTTCGAACTGGGCAGGCAGGATGAGCTCGTTTTTGGCAGCGGAGATGCGGTTGCGGATGCCGTTGACAGGGAATCGCTTGGGATCGATATCCTGCTCCAGCATGATTTCCTTCACCAAACGCTTGCTGTCGCCGTCGTCGTAGATGGTGAAGCCGCTGGAAAAGCCGAGCACTTCGGCATTCGCACGCAGGATACGCACGCACATGCTATGGAAGGTGGAAACCCACATGCCGCGTGCAGCGGGCCCCACCAGTTGACCCAAGCGCTCGCGCATTTCGGCCGCGGCCTTGTTGGTGAAGGTGATAGCCAGGATTTCCCAGGGCGCGACGCCCAGATCCTCGATCATATGGGCGATGCGGTACGTGAGCACGCGCGTCTTGCCGGAGCCCGCGCCCGCAAGCACCAGGAGCGGCCCCTCGGTACGCAATACGGCTTCGCGCTGTTCGGGATTCAGGGAATCGATATCGACTGGCATGGGCAAATCCTCCGCAAATATGCTTGATTCTTCGAAAAATGCACGGTGTCTAATAGTGAGACACCCCGCCCCGTGGGGCAAGGGCGCAAGGCACGATTCCGCACCATCTGCACCCTGTGTCCTATTCGCGGGATAGCGCGCAAGCCATCCGCAACGCGAAACGGCCCCGCCGGACCTGCGGGAAAGCAGGATTGCCGGCAGGGCCGATGCAAAGGTCTTTCCAAGCGCACGATGCGCCGGTTGGCTAGACCAGCTTCTTGCCGAAGACTGCGGCGATTTCGCGCAGGTCTTCCATCAGGTCGGTGAACTGGGCAGGGGTGAGCTGCTGGGGACCGTCGGACTTGGCGGACTGGGGATCGGGATGGACCTCGATCATCAGGGAGTCCGCACCCGCAGCGATAGCGGTGCGTGCCAGGGCGGGGACCAGGTCGCGAACGCCCGCAGGATGGCTTACATCGACGCAAATGGGATACAGGCTCTGCTTGTGGATGACCGGAACGGCGGAGATGTCCAGGGTGAAGCGGGTTGCGGTTTCGAAGGTACGCAGGCCGCGCTCGCACAGGATGACGTTGTCGTTGCCATTGGTGGTCAGGTATTCGGTCGCAGCCAGCCATTCGGCGATGGTTCCGGCGAAACCGCGCTTGAACAGCACCATGGTCTTGGTCTTGGAGGTTGCGATGCCGATGTTCTTCAGCAGGCTGAAGTTCTGGAAGTTGCGGGCGCCGATCTGGATGCCGTCGCAGTAATTCTGCACCAGGCTGATATGCTCGGAGTCCATGACCTCGGTCAGGGTCTTCAGGCCGAAACGGTCGGCAGCGTTCTTCATGATCTTCAGGCCCTCTTCGCCAAGACCCTGGAAGGAATGGGGATTGGTGCGGGGCTTATAGGCGCCGCCGCGGATCCAGTGGAGACCGTTTGCGGCAACGCATTCGGCAACCTCGTCGAACTGCTCCTGGGATTCGATGGAGCAGGGACCTGCGAAGATAGTGATTTCGTCGGTGCGGGTGCCGTAATCCGGCAGGCCGGCGACACCGTGGAGCTTGGATTCACACATTAGGCTGGCATCTCCTTCATGACTTTGAGGATGGTTGCGTAGATGTCACGCAGGTTGTCGTTGTACATAGGGCCCTCGTTAAAGGAGTCGATCTTCTTGAAGATCTCTTCCTCACGGGCCGGGTCGTACAAGCCCATCTTCGCGCCAGGCTTGAGAGCACGAATAGCCAGGGAGTGACCTGCACGCTCGTTCAAGAGCGCCACGATCTGGCGGTCCAGTTCGTCGATCTGGTCACGATGCTGCTGAATCTGCTCGTAGTTCTGGTTGGTTTCAGGCATAGCACTTTCCTTTCATACGGGTGGATGCTCACAGGATAGCGCAAGCCCGGTCCACGCGCTTCACGTGCTGACCGAAGCGTTACGTGCAAAATTACAGGGTTTTCCACCGCGCAACACTTTAACAAACGCACGGCGCCGCACGTTCGGGAAAATCGGCGCGAATCGGTATTTCGGGCAAAGAACACCAGGTAACGACAAAGCTGAAAAGGGCCTGCGGATGCCGAGCGCCTTCACGCCAAAGTAGCCCAGCACCACAACGCCGACAACGATGCGATACCAGCCGAAGGCGGCGAAGTCGTTCTTTTTGATATAGCCCATCAGGAACTTGATGGACAGCACCGACACCACGAATGCGGTAACGATTCCCACCACCAGCACCACGATTTCCGTACTGGTCATGACCATGCCCGCAAGCAGGAACTTCACAGCCTTGAGCAAGCCCCAGCCCAACATGACAGGAATAGCCAGAAAGAAGGTGAATTCCGCAGCCGCCACACGTGAGCAGCCTGCGAGCATGCCGCCGATGATGGTCGATCCGCTGCGGCTGGTGCCGGGGATGATGGCCAGGCACTGGAACAGGCCGATCTTGAACGCGGTTACGGCATCGATTTCATC
>SFII01000075.1 GCA_004555335.1 Coriobacteriaceae bacterium
TGCGCGCTGGGGTGGATAATCGGACTCGAACCGACGACCTCCAGAGCCACAATCTGGCGTTCTAGCCAACTGAACTATATCCACCGTGGCGCAGGAATGTATATTAGAGGAATCCGCTAGCATATGCAAGCACTTTCTTGAAAATAATTCTCTCGCATCCAAAAAAGCCCTGATTAGCCGGTTAAGGCGGAAAGAATAATCCGCTTGCGCGCCCTTTTCGAGCTTTTCCCTCGCTTACCCGACAAGTCCGCTCTACCTACGATACTGCACGAACGCCCGATGAGCGTTTACTCCCGAAAAAGCCCCGATAAGCTGCTTGATGACATCAAGGCCTGTTTTTTGGCACACACGCTCCTCCTATTATCCAAGCAATCCGATCCGCTCTCGACACCATCCGAACGCCTGAAGCGCGCCTCAGCTTCCCCACCCCGACACCAAAGAAAGCCGATGGTTCCTTCCTGTCGATTCGCCTAAGCGATGCCCTTCCGTCCCCACGCACGATAAAATCAAATGCGAAGAGCACAACATCAAGGAGCGCCTATGGCAACATTCGAATTGATCCTCTTACTTCTATGCGCAGTAATCCTTTCCGCCGTTTTGGAACGCATGCTCCCAAAGCTATCCATTCCGCTTGTCCAAATCGGCTTGGGCGCCGTCATGGGCACCATCGTCACCAGCACTTTGGACGTTATGCTCAATCCGCATTTCTTCCTAGTTCTATTCGTCGCACCGCTTCTGTTCTACGAGGCGAAATCCTCGGATAAATTCGGTCTTTGGAAGAACCGCACGATCATCCTCTCGCTCGCCATCGGCTTGGTCGTGGCAATCTCCATCGCCGTGGGCTTCGGCGTCCACGCCCTGTTGCCCACCATCCCCCTCGCCGCCGCCTTCGCGCTGGGCTTCGCCCTGGGCCCCACCGACGCCGTAGCGGTGTCCTCCCTTTCGGAAACCGCCAACCTCGACCGCAATGTTTCTGCTCGGCTGTACGGCGAAGCGCTGCTCAACGATGCTTCCGGCGTCGTCGGCTTCCAGTTCGCCGTTGCAGCAGCGGTTACCGGCGGCACCTTTTCCCTGCTTCACGGTGCGGTCGACTTCGGAATCGACTTCTTCGGGGGAATAGTCTTAGGCGTTGCCCTGGGCTTCCTCACCATCTTCATCTTCAAGCTTATCGACCAAGCCGAACTGGGCTCTAATGTCTTCTACGTCCTCTTCGACGTCACCCTGCCCTTCGTGATCTTCCTGCTTGCCGAAATCATCAGCGTCAGCGGGGTTTTGGCCGTGGTTTCGGCAGGTATCGTCATCGGGATCAAGGAAAGCCATCAGATCGGCCCCAGCCATTCAAGCCTGAACATCGTCACCGACAACGTATGGAAGGTGATGACCTTCACCCTGAACGGCATCGTGTTCGTGCTTCTGGGCATGCAGCTGCCGCGCGCAATGCTTACCACCTGGAACGACAGCAGCATCAGCAACCTCACCCTCGTCGCCTGCATCATCGCCATCACAGCAATCCTGGTTGCCGTGCGCTTCGTTTGGCTTTGCGTCATGGAATCCATCGAGAAAGACCCCTCCACAAGCCAGCGCAAGGGTCTGAGCAGGCACGTCGCCAAGTCGGCCCTGCTTGCCACGATCGGCGGCCCCAAAGGCGCTGTCACCCTTTCCGTCATCCTCTCGCTGCCCTTCATGCTCGACGACGGCAGCCTGTTCCCAGAACGCAACCTGATCATCTTCCTTGCCTCGGGCACCATCATCATGACCCTGCTGCTTACCAACTTCCTCTTGCCCGTCTTGGCACCCGCCGAGAAAACGAGGGACCTGCACGCCGATGACGCCGAATCGGTCGCCCGCATCCTGCGCAAGGTCATCGACAGGCTGAACAGCGAGCGAACGCAAGCCAACGGCCAGGCAACCGATTCCGTGGTGCTGGCATACAGCAACCGTCTGAAAAAGCACATGAGGAAAAACGAGCTCGAGCTGGACTCAACCAAACAGCTGACCATCGACATGCTCAAGCACATGCAGGATTACGTCTGCGAGCTGATCGATAACGAGGAAACCGACCCGCTGGCCGCTTATTCGTATCTGAGCAAGCTGAACAAGCGCATCGGCTACCTGCGCCACCATAACGAAAGCAGGTGGTGGATCAATTACGTCCGCAAGCATATGCGCACGATCAAGCTTTCGGTCAGCCACTACATCCGCGGCAGGAAAGAGAAGATCATCCACGAAACGGGCGTCTCGGAATTCACGCTGCTTCAAATCCGCACCGTGCGCGAAAGCATCCGGTATCTGAATGATTTCGTAAACGATCCAAAATCCCCCTACCCCGCCGAATCGGTTGCCAACGTGAAACTGAGCCAGCAGATGATCCTGAACCACCTGCTCTGCGGCGGACCCAGCGTGACCGCCTACACCAAGAAGATGGACATGATGGAAGACGTGCAGCGCAGGGCCTATTTCATCGAGCTGGAAGAAATCCACAATGCTGTCGAAGAAGGGGCAATCGATCGCCATATCGGCAAGGACATGCGCGACAACGTATTCCTGATGCTCGTAGACTTGGGCGAGCAATACGCCTAACGGAAGCCTTGGATAGCGCAAAAGGGGACAATGTATTCCGAAGAACACCACGAGCCGTTATCCATCATTACAGGATTTGCAACCGCGGATGCGATTCCCAGACCGTACAGGAACGCTTCCCGCATGGGGTTCCCCTCCATTTGCAAGTGATGCCCCGCACCAGAACGCGTCTATACCACGAGGACGCCTAACGAAGAACAGCCGGCCCGCAAGGACCGGCTGTTTGATTACATGCGATGATGAAACGCAATGAAGCTGCGTTCGACCTTACATCTGCTCGGGAGCGGAAATTCCCAGCAAGCTCAGAGACAGGGCGAGCATGATGCGGGTCGCGTCGCACAACGCCAGACGTGCGTTCTGCAGGGCAGGATCGTCATTGATGACATGGCAGTTGGTATAGAAGCCATGGAACAAGCCCGCCAGATCCTGGCAGTAATGCGTGAGCCTGAATGCCGCACGGTCGCGGGCGGCACCTGCAACCAGACCTGCGAATTCGTCCATCTTGCGCATCAAGGCGATTTCGGACTCATGGACCAGCGGCGCCAGATCGACGTTTTCAGGCAGGATGGTGGCAACCAGCTCTTCCATGCTCATCCTACCCTCCAGAGCGGCCTGAGCGTCCTCGTCAGACGCTGCCTTGCGCAGGATGGAGCAGATACGCGCATGTGCGTACTGGACGTAATACACGGGATTGGAAGAGTCCTTCTTCTTCGCCGCGTCGATGTCGAAGTCGATGGTCTGATCGGCGCTACGGGAAAGCATGATCCAACGGGTGGAATCAACGCCGACCTCATCGATGAGCTCTTCGAAGGTGACCATTTCGCCGGTACGCTTGCTCATGCGCACGGGCTTGCCATCGCGGAACAGGTTGACCAGCTGGCCGAGCATGACCTCGAGAGCACCCGGATAACCCCAGGCAGCCAGCATGGCCTCGCAACGGGCGATGAAGTGAAGTAGGTGTATTCTCCGTTTTCCTTGCGCAGGACACGGTCCTTATCGTCACCGAAGTCGGTGCTGCGGAACCAAAGGGCGCCATCTTTCTCATACAGATAGCCGCCTTCGTCCATGCGCTGGAGCGCGAAGTCGACCTTGCTCACGCCATCTTCGTTGGGCACATACAGGCTGCGCTCGCTGAACCAGACGGGGATATGGGTGCCGAAGCGCTCGCACAGAGCCTGCTGGTCCTTCAGTTCATAGTCATAAGCGAATTCGCGGAAGTAATCCAAGCGTTCTTCAGGATCGACATCGAGCCACTTGTCGCCATCCTGGTCGATGATGGCTTGGGCGATATCCTTCACGTAGGCGCCCGCGTAGCAGTTTTCGGGCAGTTCGGCGTCGACACCCAACAGCTGCTGATAACGGACGACAACGGAGTTGCCGAAGTTGTTCATCTGAGAACCGTGGTCGTTGATGTAGTACTCTTCTTCCACGTCATAGCCCGCATGGCGCATGACACGTGCGGTCGCATCGCCAAGCGAAGCCCAACGGCCATGGCCTACATGGTAGGGACCGGTGGGGTTTGCGGAAATATATTCCAGGTTCACCCTGCAAGGACCGTCTTCCAGGGTTCCCTTTCCGAAATCGAAACCCTGAGCACGAACATCGGCAGCAACGCCCTGGAAAGCGGAAGGCGCAAGACGAACGTTGATGAAGCCGGGACCGGCGATTTCAACGCTTTCGATCAAATCGTTTTCGGGCAAATGCTCGACGATAGCGGTTGCGATATCTCGGGGATTGCGCTTGGCGATCTTCGCGCTGCGCATTGCAACCGTAGAGGCCCAGTCGCCATTGGACAGGTCTCGGGGTCGCTCCAACGCAGCTTCGGGAATGGTAGGCAATTCCAGGGTTCCGTCTTCGTTTGCGGCGATAAGGGCCTGTTCGAAGACCTGTTCCAATTGTTCGCGAATCTGCATTTGACTTCTCGTTCCTTTCAATCGTCGAGTGGTCTGTGCAATTCAGGCACGGTCTTATTATAATCGCGGTCAGTATATTTCTCAGTGCAATTAAGAGAAATTATCTTGGCACACCTGCATAGTATCCTGAATTTTCCATACTACCCGACAAGTTTACCGAGCGAAAGAAAGAGCACGTCAAACTACCAAACCGCCAAAAACAAAAAAGGACCCCGCCCGAAGGCAGGGTCCAAAAACCGTTCGTAGGTAAAACTACTTCGCGGTGATTGCGGTACCGGTTTCGCCGCGGAGACCAGCAGCTGCGCACTCCAGAGAAGTGATCAGAGCGGTACCCTCGGGGAACTGCTCCAGGTAACCGATGCAAGCCTCAACCTTGGGCAGCATGGAACCCTTAGCGAACTGACCCTCGTCCATGTACTTCTGAGCGGTCTCGATGTTCATGGTGGTGATTTCTTCCTGGTCGGGCTTGTTGAAGTTGATGCAAACCTTCTCAACAGCGGTCAGGATAACCAGCATGTCAGCGTTCATCTCAGCAGCCATCAGAGCAGCGGTGCGGTCCTTGTCGATAACAGCAGCAACGCCTTCATAGTTGTCACCATGGTCGATGACGGGCACGCCGCCGCCACCGCAGACAACTACGATGTAGCCAGCCTCGACCAGGTCCTTAGCAGCGTCGAGCTCGACGATGCGGATAGGCACGGGGGAAGCTACAACACGACGCCAACCGCGGCCAGCGTCTTCCTTAACGGTCCAGCCGTTAGCCTCAGCAGCAGCCTTGGCAACTTCTTCGGTCATGAAGGAACCGATGGGCTTGGTGGGATCTTCGAATGCAGGGTCGTTACCGTCGACAACGGTCTGGGTAGCGATGCAAACGGAAGAACGCTTGATGTCACGACGACGGAGTTCAGCAACCAGTGCCTGGGACAGCTGATAGCCGATGTAGCCCTGAGACATAGCGCCGCACTCGGGGAAAGGCATGGTGGGAACCTTGTCGCTTTCCTCGGAAGCAATGCCGAAAGCGTTGTTGATCATGCCAACCTGGGGGCCATTGCCGTGGGTAACGATAACGTTGATGCCTTCGGCAACCATGTCAACGATGTGCTTTGCGGTGTTCTTAACCAGCTCCAGCTGCTCCTGGGGGGTGTTGCCCAGAGCGTTGCCGCCGAGAGCTACAACAGCGGTCTTGCCGTCGCTCTTCTGATAAGCCATTGGAATCCCTCCTTGAGATTTCATATAGCGTTCCAACAATTAGAGTCGAGTCGGAAATCCAGACGGTTCTGCCGGTATTCCGACGAAACTCTCAAGGGCAAGGCAGCCGCCCCGGGAATCCCAGTGTGCGGCTGCCCGAAAAAAATTCGCTATTCCTAGAGTGATTAGCTCAGGGTTGCGTACATGACAGCCTTGATGGTGTGCATGCGGTTTTCGGCCTCGTCGAAGACCTTGGACTGCTTGGACTCGAAGACAGCGTCTTCAACTTCCATCTCGGTGACGCCGAAGCGCTCAGCGATGTCAGCACCGATGGTGGTGTTGGTGTCGTGGAAGGAAGGCAGGCAGTGCAGGAAGATAGCGGACGGATCAGCCATTGCCATGACTTCTTCGGTTACACGATATGCCTCGAGGTCCTTGATGCGCTGTGCCCAAACCTCGTCGGGCTCGCCCATGGAAACCCAAACGTCAGCGTAGATTACGTGAGCGCCGGTGCAAGCTTCCTTAACGTCTTCGGTGACCTTGATGGTGCAGCCATTTTCCTTAGCGATGGGCTCGCACTGGTCCAGCAGCCACTGGTCGGGCCAGTTAGCCTTGGGAGCGCATGCTACGAAGTTCATGCCCAGCTTGGAGCAGACAACCATCAGGGAGCGAGCAACGTTGTTGCGAGCGTCAGCCATGAATACCAGGGTCTTGCCCTTGATGTCATAGTTGAAGTTCTCCTGAACGGTCAGGATGTCAGCCAGCATCTGGGTGGGATGCCAGTCGTCGGTCAGGCCGTTCCATACGGGAACGCCAGCCTGTGCGCCGAGTTCCTCGACGTCGGACTGCAGGAAGCCGCGGAATTCGATGCCGTCATAGAAGCGGCCGAGAACGCGAGCGGTGTCCTCGATGGATTCCTTCTTGCCCATCTGGGAGCTGCCGGGATCCAGGTAGGTTACGCCCATGCCCAGGTCCATTGCGCCAACTTCGAATGCGCAACGGGTACGAGTGGAGGTCTTCTGGAACAGCAGAACGATGTTCTTGCCTTCCAGGTAACGATGAGGAGTGCCGGTGCGCTTCAGGTCCTTGAAGTTCTTGGACAGGGTGAGCAGGTACTCGATTTCCTCGGTGGTGAAGTCGAGCAACCTCAGGAAGTTGCGTCCGCTCAGGCTTACAGGCATTTCATATCCTTTCTCTACTGAGCGTTTGCTCATGCAAACGCCTAACAGGACTATCTTTGCGCGCAGCGGATTGAAAATCACCACCGCGGTCAAAGCATCTTGCGCGCCTCCTTCGGCCTTTCGAGGGAAGCGTGCTGCCGAAATCACGGCGCAACGCAACGCGCGCGATTTTCGACACGAATAACTCTCGCATTAAATCGGTCGATTTTCAACGGGCAAATGTAAAGTTCATTGCTAAATTTGCCCCCGGCAATGCCGGAAACACTCCCCCATCCGATTGGAAAAGGAGCCTCGATCCCAAATCCCAATGAATGACCCTACCCGCCTACTTCGCTTCTGAACTGGGTTTTCTTTTCCGGAAGGAAGCTGTGGGACGAAACACCCAGCGGGATTTTATTCGGTAACCATGATAATCTGACAGCAGAGCGCACCCCAATATCTTGGATTCGCAACCTGCCTAACCCCCGCCAATGGTATATGCGAAAAGCGGGCCCGACCCTTTCCGATGGATCGAACCCGCTTTGGATTCATTGGCGCGCCCGGTAGGACTCGAACCTACAACCTACGGATTAGAAGTCCGTTGCTCTATCCGTTGAGCCACGGGCGCTCATTGAGCGTGCAAATAGTACCACAGGCTGTCTTCTCTGCGCAAAAGCCCGGTGCCTTTCGGGGTACGGGCGAAAACCGCCGTCAGATGCCGCTTCGGAATCAGATGGCCCGTCCCAGCTTCGCTAGGCGCATGCAGCTTGTCCCCGATGCACGTCGCTCCCTCTCGCATACGCGCGTCCGGGCAGGCATGCCATCGAGCGCGCACGCAGGAAACCCATAGCCCTTCCTACGATTCGGTCTCCTGCTCCACCAGACGCTCTTCGGAATAGCGGCGGCGCAGTTCCGGCTTCTCGATCTTGCCCGTGGCATTGCGGGGCACTTCGGCGAAGATGTACTTGCGGGGCCTCTTGTAGCGCGGGAGCTCGGTGCAGAAGTCGATCATCTCCTGCTCAGCGCATTCGCGGCCGGGCTTGAATTCCACCACTGCGCAGGCGATTTCGCCCAGGCGCTTGTCGGGGACGCCGATGACCGCCACATCCTTGATCGATTCGTGGTTGCGCATGAAGTCCTCGATCTGCACGGGATAGATGTTCTCGCCGCCTGTGATGATGACGTCCTTCTTGCGGTCGACCAGGTAGATGAAGCCGTCTTCGTCCACCTCGGCCATGTCACCGGTATACAGCCAGCCGTCGCGCAAGGTCTCCGCAGTGGCTTCGGGATTGCGGTAGTAGCACTCCATCACGCCACCGTCGCCCTTCAGGCACAGCTCGCCCACTTCGCCCGAGCCGGGCTTGACCACGGTGCCGTCTCCCTTGCGTACTTCCGCCTGCCAACCGTAGCCGGGGATGCCGATGGCACCGACCTTGTGGATGTTCTCGACGCCCAGATGGACGCTGCCGGGTCCGATGCCCTCGGAGAGGCCGTAGTTGGTGTCGTACTGGTGATGCGGGAAATATTCCTTCCACCTGCGGATGAGGCTGGGGGGAACGGGCTGGGCGCCGATATGCATGAGGCGCCACTGGTCGAGGCGATAGTCTTCCAGCTTCAAGTCGCCGCGCTCGACGGCATCCAGGATGTCCTGGGCCCAGGGCACGAGCAGCCACACGATGGTGCATTGCTCTTCCGAAGCGGTGCGCAGGATCCATTCGGGGCTGACACCGCGCAGGATGACCGCCTTCGAACCTGCGGTCAGGCCGCCCAGCCAGTGCATCTTGGCGCCCACGTGGTACAGGGGCGGGATGCACAGGAAGTTGTCCTCGTGGGTCTGGCCGTGATGCTTCTGCTCGGTGATCGCCGCGCGCATGAGCGACTTGTGCTTATGCAGGATGGCCTTGGGGAAGCCCGTGGTGCCGCTGCTGAAATAGATGGCACCCAGATCATCGTCGGTGAGCAGGATACGGGGTTCTTCGGTGGAGAAGTTGTCCAGGTGGTCTTCGATGTCGATGGCGAAATCAGGGCAGTTCTGCCCGGTGAAGTACATATGGCGCACACGGGGCAGCTGATCGGCGATTTCCTCCATACGGCCGATGAATTCCTCGCCGAAGATGAGCTCGTCCACTTCCGCCAGATCCAGGCAGTACTTGATCTCGTCTGCGGCGTAACGGTAATTCAGGGGCACGGCGATGGCGCCGGTCTTCAACACGCCGAAATAGATGGGCAGCCATTCGAGGCAGTTCATCATGAGGATGGCCACCTTGTCGCCCTTGCGGACCCCGGCGTCCATGAGCATGTGAGAGAATCGGTTCGCGCGTTCATTGAACTGCTTCCACGTGATCTCGCGGCGGTAGAGCTTCGAGGGATTGGTTTCGACAAGGTCGAATTCCAGCCAGCTGCTTTCATGCTCCTCGCGGTTGACGGGATTCACTTCGACCAGGGCAACGTCGTCGCGGTACAGCCACGCGTTCCTTGTTAGATATTCGGTAACGGGCACAAGAACCACCTTCGTCGAATCGGTTCGTTTCCAGCCTCGCCGCCCAACAGGGGGAAGGCCGCGAATCCCAACTATAACGCAAAAACGGCCCGGCTAGAGTGCAGGGCCGCAAGGGAGATGGCAAGTGCAAGGGTCGAAGCGCAAGGGCGCTGCTCGGGCGAAGCCACAGGGCGCCGCTAGGGCAATGCCGCCGTGGGAGCCTGGGGTGCTTTGGCCCCGTCCTGGGGGTGGTGCTGCAGATGCAGGGCAACAAGCCCGAAGAAGGTGCCGCAGATGATGCCCACGAGCGAACCGCACACCACATCGGTAAGGTAATGCACCGAAAGGTAAACGCGCGAGAAGGCCACCGCAGCGGCGAACATCACGGCAAGCACGCGCAGCGGAAGCTTGATCCGGGAACAGAAAAGCAAACAGGCCGCCACCGAGAAGGCGGTTGCCGAATGGCCCGAGGGGAATGAGAACCCGCTCGGCGGGTCGACTATCAGCTCCACGCCGGGAATGGCAACGAAGGGCCTTTCGCGCAGAAAGATGGATTTCAACAAGAATTCGTCGATGAAGAAGGTCATGGCCAGCGAAACACCCGCCAGGATGCCCCACAGCCTAGTGGGCTTGTAAACCATGAGGACCAGGCAGATGCCTATCCAGATCAAACCGTGGTCGCCCAATTTCGTGAAGGCGGCCATGACCGCGTCGAGGACGGGATTATCCAATCCCTGGAAGAATTCGAGTACCGCGATATCCATAGAATGCGTGATCATGGCTAATGTCCATTCGATCCATCTAAGCCGCTACAACAACTAGCCATTGTTGCACATCCGCAAGCTTGCAACCCGAATCTCCACACGCCATGTTCATGAATCGTTTCCGCTCGGAAACAAGGTCGTCAAACGTGTATTTCCCCTATGGAAAAGACAGCCCCCTTCAACAGGCGCATATAATAATGGGTTGGCGAAAAGGAGATATCTGTGGCAATACTGCTCAACTGCAAAGACATCTGCGTGGATTTCCCCACGAAGAAGGTATTCGACAAAGTGACCCTGGGTGTCCAGACCGGCGACCGCATCGGCATCGTCGGACGCAACGGCGACGGGAAGTCGTCTCTTCTGCGCGTACTCAGCGGAAACCTGGAACCCGATAGCGGCATG
>SFII01000076.1 GCA_004555335.1 Coriobacteriaceae bacterium
CCCACGCCGCAGTACAGGTCGGCCACACGGGAGCATTCGTCCAGGCCGAGCCCTTCGATGGCGGTGCGCACCAGGGTTTCCGCCTGCGCGGTGTTCACCTGGAAGAAGCTGGGGGCGCTTACCATATAGCGGATGCCGCACAGGTCCTCTTCCCAAAAGCCCTTGCCGTGCAATCGTTCGACCTGCTTGACCTTGCGTTCCTTGCCGGGGTCGGCGATGACATGGACGATGCTGGTGGCCTTGAGCGCGCTGGAAAGCACCTTGACCGCAGCCTGGCGGGGGAAGTGCCCCGGCTTGGTCCACAGCGCGATCTCCGTGCTCTTCGTACGCACGCTGGTGCGCACGCCGACGCGGAACAGGCCCAAATCGAGGCCGCCGTTCGCGGTTCCTGCTCCCTGGAGGAAGCGCAGCGCGCCCGCCAGCTTCTTCGGGGCGGCCTGGATGCTCTTGTGCGCAAGCGGGCAGCTTTGGGGCGTGATGAGCCGATGGCTCCCTTCCTGCATGAAGCCCAGCGTCAGGCGCCCGGCCTCGTCGGTGCTGCACGCCAGCTCGAGCTTGTTGCGGTATCCCATCTGGCGCTTGCTGCCCACGCAGGGCTCCACGATCTTGCGGGCGTCTTCGCCGCTCCAGCCGCCGATCCTGCAGAGCGCGGCGATGGTGTTCTCCCGCTTCGCTTCTAACTGGTGCTGGTAGGAGATGTGCCCCCAGGGGCATCCTCCGCAAACGCCGGCATGGGGGCATGCGGGCGCCACCCTGGCGGGGCCGGGTTCGATCACCTCGAGTAGCTTCGCTTCGGCGAAATTCTTCTTCTCTTTGGTGATTTTCACGCGAACCAGGTCCCCGGGTGCGCTATGGTCGACGAAGACGGCCTTGCCGCTCTCGAGTCGGCCGACTCCGGCAGAGCCGTACATCAATGCGTCGATGTGGAGGATTTGTTCCATAGGGTGGGCATCCTTTGCAGTTTGCGCTTTGGTTTTTATCAAGTACCGATAATAGCGTATAATCCAATTCATATGCGCCCTCGTAGCTCAGGGGATAGAGCGTCTGCCTCCGGAGCAGAAAGCCGCAGGTTCGAATCCTGTCGAGGGCGCCAGTTGTCAACTATTCCGTGAAGACGGGTTGAATAAAGCGAAGCTGAAACGCAGTAGGAAGGACCGATAATGGCTTTGTACACCCCCGAATACGTCCCGAATGGCAACGAGATCGCTGTCATCACCACTTCCAAGGGCGTTATTCGAGTCCAGCTTGCCGGCAACGACGCACCCATCCATGTGGGCAATTTCGTGGAGCTCGCCCAGAAGGGCTTCTATGACAACCTGAAGTTCCATCGCTATGTGGAAGACTTCGTCATCCAGGGCGGCTGCCCCAACACCCGTCCCCTGGATTCCGCGCAGGTCGCCGAAGCCGCGGGCAATCCCTTCGCGGGCCTGGGCACCGGCGGCCCCGGCTACACCATCAAGGAAGAGTTCACCACTAACCCCAACAACAGCCATGAAGACGGTGCGCTGGCGATGGCACGTTCCCAGCATCCCGATTCCGCAGGCTCCCAGTTCTACTTCTGCCTGGGTGCCCAGCACTTCCTGGATCCCAACTACACCGTTTTCGGCCAGACCATCGAGGGTATGGACGTTATCGAGCAGCTCCGTGTCGGCGACGTTATCGAGAGCATCGTCATCGAGGGCGCGAACGAATAAGGGTCCTTTTCCCAATATCCATCAGAGAGCAGTAGGTACTATATGACTTGCTCCCGGTGAAATCGGACAGCTTTACCACAAGATCGGCAATTGCCTTGTGAAGCTGCAGGATTTCGAAGGCGCGATCCATGCATACGACCAGGCCATCGCCGACGAAGAATACAAGCACGACGGTGCCGTCCAGGCCAACCTGGGCAATTCCTATGCCGCGCTGTACAACTACGACGACGCGATCAAGCATTTCGAGCTGGCGCTTGCCGATGCGGCGTACGAAACCCCCTACAAGGCCTATTCCGGCATGGGCAAGGCCTATCTGAAGCTGGGCAAGACCGCCGAAGCAGGTTCGGCATTCCGCTCCGCAGCACTGGACGAAGCCAATCCCAATCCCGCCCAGGCGCTGCTCAACCTGGGTATCTGCTTCATGGCGCTGGGCCGTCCCGCAGACGCGGTGGCAAGCTATGAAAGCGCCCTGCAGTTCCGCATGAACGCCCATACCAAGAACAAGATCTACGCCAACCTGGGCCAGGCCTATGTGGCATCCGGCCAGATGCAGCAGGCAGTCGACGCCTTCGAGCAGGCCCTTGCCGACAAGACCTACTTCCTCAATGATGCGGCGAGCGTCGACTACCAGCGCGCGATCGGTGCGGTTTCCCAGGGCACCGCGGTGATCGAGCCCGTTACCGTGGGTTCGGGTTCTGCACCCCAGAACGACCTTTCCGGCCTGGACGTATCCGGCGACGGCGTCCCCGTTCCCGCCGACAACGAAGAAGAGGGCGTCAACCCCTACTTCTATTCCGAAACCTACAATGTCCAGGACAACTACGCCAGCTCCGACGACCGCTTCTTCAACGCGACCGACGAAGAGCTGGAGCGTTGGTCCAAGGGCGTTGCCAAGGAAGACCGCAAGCGCCGCAACGTGGGCTTGAAGGTGGGCATCGTGCTCATCGTCATCCTGCTGCTTGCTGCGGCGGCCGGCGTGTTCGCTTATTCCCAGGGTTACGGCTATCCTACCCAGGAAACCGTGGTCAAGACCCTGTTCGCCGACCCCGAAGTCGCTGCGGGCACCTCCTTCAACAAGGATCTTTCCGATGAGCGCATTGCCGCGCTGATCGATCCCGTCGTCAAGGACGGCGACGTCACCATCGAAGGCGTCGAGCGCTCCATGAACCAGTCGGTGGTCTACGCCAAGGCGAACACCGAAGAGGGTGGCGATGTGGAATACAAGATCACCTTGAGCCGCGACCTGATCGGTTGGAAGATCGCGAACATCGAGCTCTATTTCCCGAGTCAGAGCAAATAGTCCCGCTCGGAACCATGGCAACACCACGTTGCCGAAATCGAATGACCCTGAACAGGCTGGAAGCTTTTGTTTCCAGCCTATTTCTATATACTGGTATCAGTATTCCCGATAGGGTGCGGCTTCTTGCGGCTCCCGAACGGATTCTCCCGCTCGATCCCGCCCGGGCGTGGTGTTTTCGGGGGGATTCGGTAGGGCTTTGCAGTGCTTTTCCAACGTGATGCGCACTGCGGTCCTGCGGTTGATAGTGTATGGGAATACCGAAACGAGGAGAGGAGCAGCTTTCATGCTGTACCGGGTGATCGATGCATCCGAAATCCCCTTGCTGGTCAATGCGTTCATGGAGTCCTATGAGGTAGTGGCTCCTGTCGAGACCGACCAGGGGGTTAACTTCGAGGTAATCGATTCCCCCGACGAGATGAAGTTGGACTACATCTCGACGGTGGTTTCGCCGAAGAAGTATTTCCTGCCGCCGAAAGAAGAGCTTTTCCGATTCGATGCCCAGGCGAACGAGGTTCTGCCTACCTGCGTCGAATTCCCCAAGCGCGTGATCTTCGGCATGCATTCCTGTGATATCAACGCCATGAATAGGCTCGATCTGGTATTCAAGGACTGCGAGCGCCCCGACCCGTACTACGTGGGCCGCCGCGAGGCGACCCTGATCGTGGGTGTGAGCTGCATGCCGGGCGAGAACTGCTTCTGCCGCCTATGGGGCGCGGACGAAGCGCGTTACGGCTACGACCTGTTCTTGACCGATATCGGCGGGAAGTACCTGGTCAGCATGTCGAGCGTCGAAGCAGCCAACATCTTGGAGCGCAGCTGCAACCCGCGTGTTGCAACCGATGAGGAGCGCCAGGCTTTCCGCAACCAGACCCGCCGCCGCCAGCAGTCCTTCAACGCCGACATCCCCGAAATCCAGGAGGTTGCGCTCCTTATGGACGCCTTCCATAAGGATCCCTTCTGGGAAGAGCTGGGTAGCCGCTGCCTGGGCTGCACCGCATGCTCGGCGGTGTGCCCCAGCTGCTTCTGCTTCGATATCGTGGACGAGATGGATCCCGACGGCCGCTGCGGCAGCCGCGTGAGGTTGCAGGATTCCTGCTGCTCGCCCGACTTCGCGGTGGTTGCGGGCGGGCATAACTTCAGGCCCGACGGACGCACCCGCGTGCGCCATCGCATGTACCACAAGCTCAACGGCTTTTTGATGACGCATGACCGCATGCTTTGCGTGGGATGCGGTCGCTGCGTGACCGCCTGCAAGGCGGATATCAACCCCATTCGCGTGCTCGAGTTCTTCGAAAGGAAGGGTTTGGACAATGATGAATAGCCTTCGTGCGCCCTTCGGCAACGACGGGCATGTCTGCGAGTGCGCGCAGCATATCAATTCCATTTCGGGGCGCATGGAAATCGACCCGCTGGGCAACTACAGCTATCCGCTCAGCGGCCAGGAGCTCATGGCGATGAATCCCTATCGCCCCTGGTCGGCGCGCATCACCTCCATCACCGAGCTGACGGAGACCGAAAAGCTGTTCGAGTTCCGCTTCATCGACGAGCGCATCCGCAACGCCTTCCGCCACAAGCCCGGCCAGTTCGTGGAAGTGAGCATCTTCGGCGTGGGCGAAGCCCCCATCAGCATTTCAAGCTCTCCTACCAAGGAAGGCTTCTTCGAGCTGTGCGTGCGCCGTGCGGGCGCCTTCACCCAGGTGCTCCACGAAATGCAGTGCGGCGATATCGTGGGCATCCGCGGACCCTTCGGTCGCGGCTTCCCGCTCGATCTGATGCGCGGCCACGACGTGCTCTGCGTTGCAGGTGGCTTGGGCATCGCGCCTTTGCGCTCTCTTATCAACAACATCCATGACGAGCGTTCCAGCTTCAAGAAGGTCACCATCATCTACGGTTCCCGCACTCCTTCCGAAGTCATGTTCCGAGATCAGTTCGAGATGTGGCGCCATCGCAAGGACTTCGACCTGTATCTGACGGTGGACCATCCCGACGATGGCTGGGACGGCCACGTGGGCTTGGTAACCGCACCCATTCCCACGCTCGAGCTGAACCCCGACGACACCTTCGGCGCCATCTGCGGACCGCCGGTCATGTACAAGTTCGTCGTCGAGGAAATGCGCAAGCGCAACATCAGCTACGACCATATCTACATGAGCTTCGAACGCCACATGAAGTGCGGCATGGGCAAGTGCGGTCACTGCCAGATCGGTCACCAGTACTGCTGCGTCGACGGTCCGGTCTTCAATTACTGGGAAGCCAAGAACATCCAGGGGTCGATGTAAATGAGAAGCTACGAATGCAATAGGGCTGCGAACTCATCCGAGGTGGAATGCCTGCCGACCCCCCGTGTGGTCGTGATCGGCTTGGCGAGCTGCTTCGGCTGCCAGCTGCAGACCACCAATATGGAACAGCACCTGATGGACGTGGTGGGCCAGTTCGAGCTGGTGTACTGGCAGCTTGCGTCAAGCGAGCCCATGCCCCAGGAATACGACGTCGCCGTGATCGAAGGCGCGGTCACCACCCTGGAATCCATGGAAACAGTGCGCCAGCTGCGCCAGAAGGCGAAGACCGTCATCACCATCGGGGCATGCGCCAATACCGCGGGCATCCCCGGCATCGCGGCGGCGGGCTTCAACGGCCACTCCTCCGAGGTGTATTCGCAGGGCGTTCCCAATGCCTGTGGCCAGGTGATCGCACCCCGTTCGGTTGAGAGCGTGATCCAGGTGGACTACCAGGTGCCCTGCTGTCCCATCGATTTCTACGACTTCTCCGCCGTCCTGTCCCGTGCGCTGTACGGCTCCAACCGCACGGTTCCCAACAGGACCATGTGCGGCGATTGCAAGCGCAACGAAACCCAGTGCTTCTTCGAAAAGGGCGAGCTGTGCCTGGGTCTGGTCACCAAGGGCGGCTGCGGGGCGCGCTGTCCCAAGCTGGGCCGTCCCTGCTTCGGCTGCGCGGGCCTTTCCAAGGACGCGAACCTGGATGCCGCCCGTGATTCGGTAGCCCGATACGGCATCGAGGTTGCGGAATTCGAATCCAGGCTGCAGTTGTTCAACCAGACCAACGAAGCGCTCTGCGAGGGCGCGAAGGGGGAATACCATGCCTAGGACAACCATCAGCGTAGACCACGTGGCACGCGTGGAAGGCCACGGCAACGTGCATGTGGTCATCGAAGACGGCGTCGTCAAAGACGTGAAGATGGAAATCGTCGAGCCTGCGCGCATGTTCGAGAGCATGGTGAAGGGTCGCAGTTACAAGGAGGCAAGCTATATCTCCAGCCGTATCTGCGGTATCTGCTCGGCAAGCCATGTGATCACTGACCTGAAAGCGGTCGAGCAGGCCTTCGGTATCGAGGTCTCCCAGCGAACCAGCATGGTGCGCGAGCTTCTAGTGTATGGCAGCTACCTGCAGAACCATGCGGCGCATCTGTTCGTGTTCGCGACACCCGACTTCATCAACGAGGCGAGCATCTTCCCCCTGGCGAAGAGCAATCCCGACCTGTTCGCCAAGGCCCTGGAGCTGAAGGGCCTGGGCAATAGGCTGTGCACCGCCGTGGGCGGTCGCAGCATCCACCCCATCACCGCGGTTGCAGGCGGTTTCACGCACGAGATCGATGCAGCGGAATACCTGGCCTTCGCAGACGAGATGGAGGCGATGGTTCCCTTCGCGCAGGATGTGGTCGACCTGTTCGCGGGCTTCCGCATCTGCGACTTCCAGACCCAGGGCGACATGCTGGCGCTGGTACAGCCCGATTACTATCCGGTGCAGTCGTCCGACACCCTGCGCTTCTTCGGCGACGGGGTGGAGGATTTTGCCACCGCAGATGCCTTCGATCATATCAGCGAGTACCAGGTGGACCATTCGGGCGCCTTCTTCGCGAAGAGGGCGTCGAACGGCAAGCCCTATATGACCGCGGCTTTGGCCAGGATCAATGCGTCTTGGGATCACCTGGGCAAGACCGCGAAGATCGCATCCGCGAAGGCGGGCCTGCGTCCTCCCGCGCTCAACCCCATGCTCAACAACGTCGCGCAGGCGGTGGAGCTGGTGGACGCGCTCGAGCGCTGTGCGCGTATCTGCCGCGAGCTCGCCAAGGGCGAAGGCAGCTGCGTGCCCGCGCCGGTATGCCCCAAGGCGGGCGTGGGCGTGGGCGTGACCGAGGCCCCGCGCGGTGTCGTGGTGCACAAGCTGCAATTCGACGACCGGGGATACGTGGTCAAGGCGTCCATCACCACTCCGACCGCCCAGAATCTTGCCAACCTGGAATGCGACATCCGCTTGCTCGCGGGCATGCTCGCCGAATCGGGCACGTCCGAGCGCATTATCCGCGCCGAGGTTGAGAAGCTGATCAGGGCATACGATCCCTGCATCTCCTGCTCGGTTCACTAAGCCCGGGTATCCAGGCTGGCATGCCGATCCTGCCCGGTTCGCTGAGTCTGGGCATGCGGGCTGCTATGTCGATCACGGCTATGCGCAGTGGTTTGGGCAGGCTGGCCTTTGGCTCATCCGAAATGAGCGCCCTTGTCCCATGGGGATAAGGGCGCTCTTGCTTTACGGGTCGGTGTCTGCGGTACGCGAGCCGGAGCCTTGGGTGCCGGCGGGAAGGGCTGTTCCGTTCCAGAGGCTTAGATGCGGACCAGGGCATCCGCTTGCATCGACAGGATGTTCGACCCTGAGCCGGCCTGCTTCTACCGCATCGAAGCGTGGTCTGCGAGGCTTGGTTGGGGAGCTTTTTGGGGCGCCTGGCAAGGCCCGGGCTTCACAGGGACACCACGAAGCTGTGCTAGAATTTCAGGGTTATCCGCCCGTGGAAAAGGTATTCGTATGTCGTTCTTGAGCTTCTTGAGCGGTGGCGGGTCGGCGCCATTCGACATGGCCATCGACTTGGGAACCGCAAATACCCTCATCGCCCTTTCAGGTGAGGGAATCGTACTGAACGAGCCTTCTGTGGTTGCCCTTGAGAAGGGTTCGAAACGCCTGGTGGCTGCAGGCCACGAGGCGAAGGAGATGCTCGAGGGCGGGTCCGGCAATGTGACCGTTGAATACCCCCTCCATTACGGCGTCATCGCAGATTACGAGGTTGCCTGCGCCATGCTTTCCGCATTCATGGCCAAGGCGGCTCCCCGTAGTGCTCCCTGGCAGCCCAAGCCGCGCGTGGTCGTGTGCGTTCCCTGCGGTGCGGCGCCTGTCGATAAGCGCATGGTCTTCGACGCGACCATGCGGGCGGGGGCCAAGCAGGTCTTCTTGGTGGAAGAACCCATGGCGGCAGCCTTGGGCGCAGACCTGCCGGTTTCTTCTGCGACCGCGAGCATGGTCATGGATATCGGAGGCGGTACAACGGAAATCGCCGTGATAAGCCAGGGCGGCATCGTGTCGAGCACGTCATTGCGGCTCGCGGGCAACCGCATGGACGAAATCATCTCCCAATACCTGCGCAACCTGCTGGGCGTGCATATCGGGGGGCGCACTGCGGAAGTTATAAAGATCAAGATCGGTTCGGTGCTTCCCTTCACCGACAGGCGCGAGCGCGATATGGTCATTAGCTGTCAGGATATCGCTACCGGCAAGCCCACCGAGGCCACCGTGCGTTCCGAAGATGTGCGCGCGGCCCTGCGGCCCGCGG
>SFII01000077.1 GCA_004555335.1 Coriobacteriaceae bacterium
CAGGATGCGACCAGGCTGCCAGACCACGCGCTTTTCGGACTTGATATCGAAGCCGTCCTCGATCGCCGCGCGGATGGAAGGCAGCGGCTCGTGCGAGGCAAGCACGATACCTTCCGCGTCATATACCAGGGTGAAGCCCGCGATGCCGGTGGTCTTCTGGTAGGCCGCGGAATAACCGCCGTCGATGCGAATCACCTTTCCGCCGCACATGATTGGATCTTCGCCGTCCTTCACCTTCACGGGAACGTGGCCGCACACGATGCGGGAGTTTTCCGGATCCAAACCGAAATCGCGGAAAATGCCCGCCATCACCTCTTCGTTATCCATCATGGAATAGAAGGCGTTCTTATGTTCTTTGCGCGCTTCCTTCTCGGCGATCAGATACAGCTCGAATGTGGCCATCTTGCTCTTTGCGAACAGGGGCGAACCCTGGCCCAGCCACATGTACCACATCATGTCGGCACCCAGCTTGCGCTTTGCAGGGTCGGGATCGTTGAAGCCCATGCGGATGTAATCCTGCATCACGTCGTAGAGGGCACGGCCCTTGTACTTGCTGCCGAAGACATCGGTCTCCATCAGGCTTCCATCGGGATTCAGGGGCACGCAGGCATGCAGCATCAGGCTGCCGTTGCAGATCTTGTACAGACTGCCTTTTTCCAAGAGGAAGCGCATGTGGCGGCTCAGCTTCTCGCAAGCGATAAAGGCCTTCTCCAGGCACTGCATGACGTATTCCTCATCATCGGTGAGCCTGTAGGGATCGGCGGGGTCGACCGTAGGGAACACCTTGTCGGTCAGCTCGTACTCCACGCCATCGCAAACCACGGTTCCCTTTTCGTAATCGATCTTGTCCAGCAGCTTGCGGCTTTCCAAGTCGAAGCCGGGATACTCGTCGATCAGCTGGGCTTCCACCTTGAACTGGATGATCGCCATGGCCTTCTGGATCTTCACGTTCAGGTCCAGTTCCTGCTCGGAAAGCCCCTCGGGCTTGATCTTCAAACCGAAAGCCACGCAGGGGTCGTCCTTGTACGCCTCCTGCGCGAACATCGCCAAGGGACGGATGTTGATGCCGTAAGCGTCCTCCAGGATGTTCAGATTGCCGTAACGGGCGCAATTGCGCACCACATGGGCGATGCAGCCACGCTGGCCCAGGGAAGCGCCCATCCACACCACGTCATGGTTGCCCCACTGGATGTCGAGCGAATGGTAGTCCATCAGCATATCGACGATGGATTCGGGGTTGGGTCCGCGGTCGTAGATGTCTCCCACCAGATGCAGATGGTCGACGGCAAGGCGCCTGGTCAAAGAGCAGATATCGTCGAGCAGCTGCACGGCATTGCCCGCTTGGATCGCACTTGCGATAACCGCAGCGCGGAAGGGATCCTGGCACTGCCATCCGTCAACAGGAGCGGAAAGAAGCGCATCGATAGCGTATTCCATGCCTTCGGGCATGGCCGCCTGAACGGTCTCGCGGTCGCGAACGCCTGCGACGGTACGGCAGACCGCTGCGGCGAGCACGATGGCATCGGCCAGCCACACGGAAGGATCCTCGGCACCGGAAAGCTCGCAAGCGGCCTTTTCCTTGGGGTAGTAGATGATGGTGGCAAGCAGCTTCTTCTGATCTTCGGTCAGGGTGTCGCCGAAGGTGTCGTCGATTGCGCGGCGGATCGCCCCCACCGCATTGCGCAGGGTATGGGAGAAGGCGCCGAACTCGCCGTGGATGTCCGAAGCGAAGTGCTCCGTTTCCTTGGGCAGGTTCAAAATGCCGTTCAAACGCACGATTTCTGCGGCAGCCTTCGCCGCAGTGGGATAAGACTGGGAAAGCAGGTTCAGATAACCGGCTTCGGAAACATTCATGGAAGCCCCTTACTATCGGGATTGCACACTGGTACAGAGGATAACCCATTCAGCGCAATCGAGGCAGAGCCTCATCGGCGTCCGACATCTTGTCGGGCTAGGGGAACATGGAAAGCGAAAAATCGAAATCACTCGCTTCAATTCAACGGAAAGACGCACTCTAACGTAATGATGCCAAAGGAAAACGCCTGGATAATCAGGCGTTTTCTCTACCGAACAAAAATCGTTTCTACATCCAATGAACCTTGGAGGCATCCAGGTCGTCAGCAGTGCGAGCTTGGGCGGGTTGCTGGGGGATTCCGATTGCAAGCACCGCCTCCAAAGCCAGCTCCCCATCGATTCCCAGCAGATCGAACACGAAGTCCTGCGTCGACCTTCCATCCGCCGCCTCGCGCCCACGGCCCTGGACCCAGCAGCTTCCCAAACCCAGCGACGAAGCCATCAGATGCATGGATCCCATCGCAAGCGAGCAATCCTCCACCCAGGTATCGGAGCGGTCCGTTTCCGCAGCGACCACGATGGCAGCACCTGCGCAAGAAAGCATCTGCGCAGAAGCCCCCTGACGACATGCAGCAAGGGCATGCACCGTCTCCAAGTCGCGTACTACGAACAGATGGACCGGGTGCAGCGACCTACCGCTTGGAGCGGAAAGACCCGCCAGGACGATTTGCTCCAGGCTGCCTTCCGCTACCGCCTCGCCCGTGTACTTCCTTACGCTTCTGCGCGCCAGCATTTCCCCGAGCATGCTTCCTCCCCTTTTCGCTCTTTGCATTTGCACCATTATCGAAACCGCGGCCCTTGTTGCGGTCTTCCCGATACCCGGGCTTCGCAGCCCGTTCCGAACCCTTCCCGCAAACACCCGCATCGCGTTTCCGGTTATCGCGATTCGACGGACCCTTCGCATTGCGGGCCCCGTCCTTCGAAGACTTCACCGCCATGGCCGCCAGCTTGCCGCTTCGCTTGGGACCTGCGCTACCGCGCTTCCCGGGCTTGCTGCCGGCTCCCTTTGCCGCCTTGGTCTGAGCGCCCGCACCGCTTTGGCCGGCACCCTTCCTGGGACGGATCAGGCATTCGGGGCCGTATCCGATCAGGTCGCGGCGCCCCGCGATGGCAAGCGCCTCTTCGACCAAGTCGCGGTTCTTGGGATTGCGATACTGGATGAGGGCGCGCTGCATGGCCTTCTCATGCGGGCTGCGCGGGCAATACACCTCGTTCATGGTGCGCGGATCCACGCCCGTATAGTAAATGCAAGTGGAAATGGTGCTGGGGGTAGGATAGAAATCGCTCACCTGTTCCGGGTTGAAGCCCATATCGCGGCAGAATTCCGCAAGCTCCACTGCCTCTTTCATGGTCGATCCAGGATGCGAGCTCATCAGATACGGAAGCACGAACTGCTTCTTACCCAGCCTGCGATTCGCCTCGTCGAAACGCTCGACAAAGCGCCGGTAGACCTCGTTTCCCGGCTTGCCCATCACACTCAGAACCGAATCGCTCACATGCTCGGGAGCCAGGCGTAACTGACCGCTCACGTGGTGTTCGGCGAGCTCGTCGATGAAGGCGTCGCCGCGCTTGTCGAGCATCACATAATCGAAGCGCACCCCGCTGCGGACGAAGACCTTCTTCACTCCCGGCAGAGCGCGGAGTTTCCGAAGGAGCTCCAGGTAGTCGCGATGATCCGCCTTCATGCTCCGGCAGGGTTTAGGGCTCAAGCAGCGCTTCCCCACGCAAGCCCCATGGGTAAGCTGCTTTGCGCAGGCAGGATGGCGGAAGTTCGCGGTGGGGCCCCCGACATCATGGATGTAGCCTTTGAACAGAGGATCCCGCGTCAACTGACGCGCCTCTTCCAGAATGCCCTCATGGCTGCGCGACTGCACGATCCTCCCCTGATGGAAGGCGAGCGAGCAGAATGCACACTCGCCGAAGCATCCTCGGTTGCTCGTGATGCTGAAGCGCACTTCCTCGATTGCCGGCACGCCGCCCGCCTGCTCGTAGACGGGATGATAAGCGCGCGTATAGGGCAGGCGATAGACAGCATCGAACTCTTCCGTGCTCAAGGGTTCGCCGGCCGTGTTCTGGATCACGAACAGGCCATCGCGCTCATAGGGCTCGATCAGCTGCTTCCCTGCAAAGGGATCGACGTTGCGGTACTGTACCCCGAAGCTTTTGGCATATTCCAACTTGTCAGCCGCCATCGCCTCCCAGGAAGGCAGGGTCACGGCATCTTCGGCTGCCGCTTCCAATGTCTTCGCACGGAAAACCGTCCCGGGAATCCAGGTAATCTGCCCCACCTCGATCCCCGCTGCCAGGGCATCGGCAACCGCCACGATAGCACGCTCTCCCATGCCATAGAGCAGCAAGTCGGCAGCGCTATCCAGCAAGACCGATCGCTTCAGCTTGTCGGACCAGTAATCGTAATGCGCCAGGCGACGCAACGAGGCCTCCACCCCGCCAAGCACGATGGGGACATCCTTGAACGAACGACGGATCAGCTGGCTGTACACCACGGTGGCATTGTCCGGGCGCAGACCCATCTGCCCGCCAGGAGAATAGCTGTCGCTGCCCCTGCGCTTCTTCGCAACGGTGTAATGGTTCACCATGGAATCCATGTTGCCGGCGCTTACCAGAAACGCAAGCCTGGGGCGACCTAGCACGCAAATGCTTTCGGGATCATGCCAATCCGGCTGGCATACCATACCCACCCTATAGCCATTCGCCTCCAAGGTTCGCGCGATAATCGCCGCACCGAAAGAAGGATGGTCCACGTACGCGTCTCCGCATACGTACACGAAGTCGCATTGATCCCATCCCCGCGCCTCCATATCGGCACGGGAGATGGGCAAGAAGTTGTTCTGTTTAGTATCCATACGCGGATTATACGTTGCAGCACCCGGGCAAGCACCCGAAAGCACCCGAGCTGGCGGATTCACCAGAGAGCGGATGCTTCCCCTAGGGCAATCCGCTATTGGGCTTGCCTTCTGGCCTTCGCCAGTTCCAGCCCTTCCTTGCCGGAAAGATGCTCGATCGACACCTCCACGCAACAGGTGCGCGAAAGGGCGCCACGAGCCTCGCTTTCAACGAAAGCCGCATCGGGGTTGAAACGCAAGCCCAAGACCATGCAGGCATGCAGGATCTCATCGGGATCTTCCAGGATGCGCGCCGTGCCGAAGGCGATAACGCTGCGATATGCGGTCGTGAGCTTTTCGGGCACCGTATCGCTGCGATCCACCACGCAGAGGGAAAGCTTGGGATATGCCCGAAGCGCATCGAACTTATGGCCGGCGAGGGCGCCATGGAAATACAGCTTCCCGTTCTCGCAGGCATAATTCACAGGCACCGCATACGGATAACCATCATCCCCCGTAAGGGCGAGCACGCATTCGGTCCCCTTTTCCAATACCTTCCAGGCCTCTTCTTCGGAAAGCGCCTGCTTCTTGCGCCTCATCTCGCGAAAACCCATCGATCCCTCCGATCTTCTCTACGGGCCCCGGCGTGCCCTACGGCTACAGCTGCATTTCGTAGACGACGATGGGCAGATTCTCGGGAAGGTCTTCGTCTTCGTAGACTAAATCCGCCACGCCCCTATACTGGAAGCCCATCTTCTCATACAGGGCGCATGCAGGGGTGTTGTGCTGGAACGCATCCAAGCGCAAAACCTGGAAACCCCGCTTGCGGGTGTCGTCGATGATCGCCTGGAGGAACTTGCGCCCCAGGCCCTGCCCCTGAAGCGCAGGCTTCGTTGCGAACAGATGGATGCACAGGATGAAGCTTTGGAAGATGAAGAGCCTGATACGATTGCAATGGCAATGGCGCTGCTCGTGATCGAGAATACGCATCTGCGGGAAGTGATCCATCATCTGCGGGATACCATATCCGGGCTGACAGATCACAATCTCCTCTAAACCAGCGGTTCAATGACAAACCAGTAAACCGGTACTATGATATATCTCAGAAGAAACGCAAAGGAGTGAACGCTATGAACCTGAAAGAAGCATTCCGTTTCCAGAATAAGCTGGGAAGCCTGATGGAAGAAGCTCAGGGCATTCTCAGCCGTGATGCCAACATCACCAGGGTTGAAAACACCTATCTCCGCAAGAAGGTCTTTGACGGCGCGGAAAACGAAACCGTGGTCGATACGCCGCCCACCGAATTTGCCGACAGGATCACGGATATCGTCAGATTCCTGGTGTTCCTGATGGAACAGCGTGAGGCGCTGAGCAAGGCAATTCGCGTCGCCAAGAACGCTTTGCCCATCGACATGGACAGCGAAGTCGGCCTGAATGCGAAGCGTCAGGAGATTGTCCGGGTGTTCAAGCACATGACGGACGTGCGAAACGCTGAGGTGGTCATCAACGGCGGTGGTACCGGGTATCGCTTCAACCAGGAAGGCAATCAGGTGACCTACCGCTGCGATGTGAAGCGCGTCACTACGATCAACTTCGACCGGAAAGTGGTCAGGAATCTGGCTGCAGAAATGAACCGGCGCGCGGATCTCATTTCTGCGGAGCTGGATCGCTGCATGGTGAACTCTGAAGTAGCCTATGAAGCTCCTTTTGATGTGAACGACAGCTTTTCTGAGGTTTTCGACGCTTTCGCAGACGCTCAGGGCAAAGATTAAGGCTTTGCTCTGAGTCCCCGGCTGCTTTGGAAGCGGCAGGATAGGTGCAGCATGGATATCGGTTCAGGTGCAGATGAACTATAAAGCTGCACAATCCAAGTATTGATGAAACAGTGCTCCTGCCAGAGCTCCATTCTGATCATTCGGCAGAAAACGCTTCACTCATCACTACACGTCAAACAGCCTATCCGCCATCTTGCCAATACGAGCATTCGACCGTCCAACCATACATCTCCATCCTATGATCGCGGCTAATTACCGCCCACATGTAATGAATGAATATGCCTTCGGGCATACAGCTGATGGGGTGTGCTGCGGGAATCTTCTCAGGAAGAATCCTCAAGCGCAACGCATCAGCAAAAATGGTTGAAGTGTTCTCCGATTCCTGCCGCGTCCAAAGCAGCCGGGCCAAAAATGATTCGAGCAGCAGGGCTCTTC